>PMNO01000354.1 GCA_003161835.1 Myxococcales bacterium
CCATTCCTTCCAGCATGTAGATGACGTCCTCGGTCGCCACGTTTCCCGAGGCTCCCGGCGCATACGGACACCCGCCCAACCCACCCAGGGCGGAATCGACGGTGGTGATGCCCATCTCGACGCTGACCAGAATGTTGGCAAGCGCCGTCCCCCGCGTATCGTGAAAGTGGACCGCCACCTCGCGCGCGGGAGTTTCGGCCAACACGCGTGACAACACATCGCGCACCTGGCGCGGATTCGCCACGCCGATCGTGTCCCCGAGCGACACCTGGTAGCAGCCCAGCCGCCGCAGCTCGCGACACAGCTCCACCGCCTTGGCGGGATCGACCGCACCCTCGTAGGGACATCCGTAGACCGTCGACACGTAGGCGCGCACCTTCAGGCCCGCGGCCAGGGCCGGAGGCACGGTGTCGCGAAAGGCCTCCAGGGTCGCCGCGATGGTCTTGTTGATGTTCTTCTTGTTGTGCGTCTCGGACGCCGACATGAACACCGCGATCTCCCCCATGCCCGCCGCAAGCGCGGAATCCAGACCCTGGCGATTCGGCACCAGCGCCGAATAGATGACGCCCGGCCGACGCGTGATTCGGCGGGAAACCTCGACGGCGTCCGCCAGCTGCGGAATCCAGCGGGGGTTCACAAAGCTGGTGATCTCGATCGCGCGCAAACCCGTTCGCGACAACGCGTCTATGAACGCGATCTTGTCGTCGGTCGGAATCAGACGCGATTCGTTCTGAAGGCCATCCCGGGGACCAACCTCGTAGATCGTGACGTCAGGTGGCAGATGATCGAACACGGCGGAAGCCGGATTTTACCACGTCGCGGCGGGCAGCCCGGGTCCCTTTGCAGCGGGGGCACGCGTCCGCCTCAGCCGGCGCGTCAGGCGCGCAGCAGCCGCGCGCACAGATCGTCCGTGACGTCGGCCAGCGTATCGACGACGACGTCGGCCGCCGACAGGTCGTAGCCCACGAAATTCCCGACGCTGACGCCGATAACCCGTGCGCCCGCCGCGCGACCCGCCAGAATTCCTGGTGTCGCGTCCTCGATGACGATACATCGGTGGGCCGCGGCGCGGACACCCAGGCGGTCCATCGCCAGCAGGTAGGCGTCAGGCGCGGGCTTTCCCTGCCCGTAGTCCTCCGCGCCCAGGGCCACTTGAAAAAATGGCGCGACGCCGATCCCCTCGATGGCGTCCCGCACTTCGACGCGACTCGCACCCGAGGCGATGGCCAGGGGGCACAGCCGCGCCAGGCGCCTGACCGTCTCGACCGCGGCCGGCAACGCCCGGTAGCCGGTCTGCGCCAACAAGGCGCGCTTTTCCTCGATCGCCCGGGCAATCAGCGCGTCCATGGATACCCCCAGCGCGTGGTGGGCCACGATCTGCGCGTGAATCTCGTTCCAGGAATGCCCGATCACGAAGCGACGTTCCTCCGGCGACAGCTCGGCACCCATCCGCCGGCAGGCCAAGACCACCGATTCGACGTTCTCACGTTCGGAATCCACCAGCGTTCCATCCAGGTCGAACAGGATTGCGGCCGGAATCGCGGCAGCTGGTCGCGCATCGTCTGACGCGAAGATCACCGAGTGCTTCTACCGGGCACGATTCCCACCGTCAAAGGCCCGCTCAACCGGCAAGCGCCACGCCCGTGAAGGTGCTAGATTGCTCCCCAAGAAGGAGGCACCATGCCGTTTGGACTTGGAATGGGTGAGTTGGTCATGATTCTCGTGATCGTCACCGTCGTATTTGGAGCTACCAAGCTACCCGCGTTGGGTGACGGCTTGGGGAAGGCGATTCGCAATTTCAAGCGTTCGATTGACCCCGCGGACGCCAAGGAAGAAGAAGACAGGGCCAAGCTCGAAAGCAAGGGCGCGGGCAAGGGCGATGTCCCGAGTAAGCCCGAATAGCCGGCGCGGTCGCGAAGTAACAACCGCCTGACGGCCTGAGATTCCATCAAAGGGGGAGCGGCGTGGCACCCACACCCACCTTTGCCTCACTAAATCACGCGGGACGTTTGCCAACGTTGACGGCCGCCTGCGTCGCGCGCGATCCTAGACGCAGGTTGCGCGTGTCTCGACGTTGCACGGTTTCCCTTTACCTGCTGATTTCGACGACGGCCGTGGGGCCGGCGGCGCGCGCCCGTGGCGCCCGCCTTGATTCTTTGGGTGGGGCCACGACCGCGGTGGTCAGCGATCGCTCGGAGAAGGTACGCGTGCAGGCGGCCTTGGTGCTGGGGCGAGTGGGCGACGATCGCGCGGTGCCGTTCTTGATTCGCGCGCTTTCCGACCCGAGCACCCTGGTGCGCGCGATGGCAGCCAAATCCCTGGGCCACATCGCCGACGGGGATGCGCGGCCGTCCCTCGAGGTGGCGACCCGCGACCCGAGCCCCATGGTCAGGCGACACGCGGCGGCGGCCCTGGAAGCCCTGGCCGAACGCCAGGGGACGTCCGCCATCACGGTGCAGTCCATGGGGGACAAGACGCGCAAGGCGACGGGCGAACTACGCCAACGCATGCGCGACTTCGTGGCCGCGGAGGTCCGGGGGTTGGGCAAATTGGGCGCCGGGGGCTACACCGTGGATGGCGCCATCAAGGTCCTGTCCATCTCCAACCGGTCGGATCCGGTCGAGGTCAAATGCGGAGTCGAGCTGATCCTCAGCACCGCGGGACAATCCATCGTGATGATGACCTCGGGCGAGGCCATCGTTCAACGAGAACGCCGCCACTATCGGATCGGAATGCAGCCCGCGATGGAAATCGAGGCACTGCAACACGCCGTGCGGGCCGCATCCGAGGAACTCCGCCAGCATTTCGCAGCCAATGTTCCCTGAGCGCACCTCCCCGATTGGAGCCCCACGCACGATCGTGATCGGGGACGTGCACGGCTGCCTGGACGAGCTCCAAGATCTCTTGCGCGCCTGCGCCATAGATTGGTCCGCCGATCGCGTGGTGCTGGTGGGCGATCTGGTCGCCAAGGGGCCTGATTCCCGGGGTGTCTTGCAGCTGGCGCGCGAACGAAAGATCGAGGCCGTTCTGGGCAACCATGACGCCAAGGTCCTGACCTTCGCCCCTGATACCTCCGCCACCGATGAGTCGCACAAATCAAGCAAGCAACACGCGCGGGTTGCGCGCACGCTGCACGCGGCGGATTGGGCTTATCTCGGGGGCCTACCCCTGTACCGAGATCTCTGGGAGGTCAACGCAGTGGTGGTCCACGCGGGGTTGATCGCGGGAATCCCCCTCGCTCACCAACCGCGCGACTTGATCATCAACATGCGCAGCATCACCCCCGAGGGCGAGCCCTCAAAGCGTGTCGAAGCGGGCGTCCCCTGGGGCAGTCGCTGGCCCGGTCCTCGTCACGTTGTCTTCGGCCACGACGCCGTTCGCGGCCTGCAACAACACCCGTTCGCAACCGGCATCGATACCGGGTGCGTCTACGGTCGCGCCCTGACGGCCTTGATCCTACCCGACCACCGTCTGGTGTCGGTCCCAGCCCGGCGAACCTACGTCGCGATCTAGCCGCCGCTAAATACCCGGAACAGGCGCTTGACGGGATCGTAGAACCGGTCCGCGACCCGCTCCTTGAGGGGAATGATCGCGTTGTCGGTGATCGTGATGTGCTCCGGGCACACCTTGGTGCAGCATTTCGTGATGTTGCAGTAGCCGATACCGTGCTTCTTCTTGAGGTCATCCACCCGATCCGCCCCGTCAATCGGGTTCATCTCCAGCGCCGCCGCGTAGACCAGGAAGCGCGGACCAATGAATTCGTCGGTCAGACCGTGATCCCGAATGACGTGGCAGACGTCCTGGCACAAGAAGCACTCGATGCACTTGCGGAACTCCTGNNCGCCAAGTGCCGTCGGGCGCGTCCGCGGGACGCGGCGCAAAAGGCTTGATCGTCTTCTTGACCCGGAAGTTCCACGAAACGTCCGTGACCAGGTCGCGAATCATCGGGAAGGCCTGCATCGGCTGAACCGTGACCGGCTCGGTCAAGTCAATCTCCGAGAGCCGGGTCATGCACATCAGCTTGGGCATGCCGTTGATCTCGGCCGAGCAAGACCCGCATTTCCCCGCCTTGCAATTCCAACGCACCGCCAGATCGTTGGCCTGTTCGGCCTGGATGTTGTGAACGGCATCCAACACGACCATCCCCTCGCCCACCTCTGTGGGATAGTCGCGAAAGGCGCCCCCCTTGGAGTCCCCCCGCCAGATGCGAAACGTGGCCTTGGCCATCTATTTATTCTCCTCGATAACCTGTTTCAGATCGTCGCGTATCTCGGGAATCGGTCGCCTCTGAATCTGCATGCGCCCGTCCGGGCCCTTGCGGCAGATGATGTTGAACGTCGCGTAGTTTGGATCCTTCTGCTCGAAGTCCTCGCGAAAATGCCCGCCGCGGCTCTCACGTCGTTCGATCGCCGAACGGGCAACCGCCTCCGAACAAATCAACAAGTTCGGCAGGTCCATGGCGGTGTGCCACCCCGGGTTGTATTCGCGGTTCCCGACGACGCCGACCTTTGCCGCGCGCTGTTTCAGAACCTCGATCCCCTCGACCGCTGCCATCATGTCCTTCTCGTTGCGAACGATGCCCACCTTCGCCTGCATCATGTCCTGCAAGTCGTATTGCACCTGGTAGGCCCCCTCGGGAGCCGCCCCGGCCGCCGCGCGATTGAACGGCTCCAGCAGCGTCTTGGTGGCCGCCGCGACCTGATCGGCCCGGATCTGCCCCGCCGCGCGCTCCTTCGCGAATTTTGCCGCGTTTTCGCCCGCCCGCTTTCCGAACACCAACAGATCGGACAGCGAATTACCACCCAGGCGGTTCGCCCCGTGNNCGCGCGTTCGGGAGCTTCTCTTTGATCCACGCGATATCCAAGAAGACTCCACCGTGGGGGCTGCCCCGTCCGTCACGCACCTCGCGCATGATGCAGCGGGCGACGTGGTCACGGGTCAGCAACTCCGGCGGCCGGCGCGCGTTCTTGTCGCCCTGGGTGTACCGCCACCCCTCCTCGGGATTGTCCGCGGTTTGCGCGCGGTAGTTCTCGGGGATGTCGTCGAACATGAACCGCTTGCCGTTGCTGTTGCGCAGCACCCCGCCCTCGCCGCGCACGCCTTCGGTGACCAGGATCCCCCGCACGCTGGGCGGCCAGACCATTCCAGTCGGATGGAACTGAACGAATTCCATGTCCATCAGATCGGCGCCCGCCTGATACGCCAGGCTGTGACCGTCGCCGGTGTACTCCCAGCTGTTCGACGTGATCTTGTAGGCACGCCCGATTCCCCCCGTCGCGAGGACCACCGCGCCCGCGCGAAAAATCCGGGGATAGCCGCGCTCGCGGTCGTAGCCGAAGGCGCCGGCCACCCGATCGCCGTCCTTCAGCAGGGTCGTCACCGTGTGCTCCATGTAAACCTGAATCCCCTGATGGATCCCGTGGTCCTGGAGGGTNNGATCTTGCCGTCCTTGGTGCGATCGAAGACCGCTCCCCAGGCCTCGAGCTCACGCACGCGCGCCGGTGCTTCCTGCGCGTGCAGTTCGGCCATCCGCCAGTTGTTGACGTACTGGCCGCCCCGCATGGTGTCGGCGAAATGGACCTTCCAAGAATCGCGGTCGTCCACGTTGCCCATCGCCGCCGCCATGCCGCCTTCGGCCATGACGGTGTGGGCCTTCCCCAACAACGACTTGCAAATCAGGCCGACCGACGCCCCGGACGCCGAGGCTTCGATGGCCGCGCGCAGCCCCGCGCCGCCAGCCCCGATCACAATCACGTCGTGTTCATGGGTCTGCATCTCCGATGCGCCCGCTACAGATTGAGACATCTACAGAATTCTCCAGTCGGTGATGACGCCCGTCGAACACAGCCGAATGTACGCGTCGGTGATGCCGACCCANNTTGCGAACCGGCGCGCGCGACAACCGATCCAGAACCCCACCCGCGAGGTGGCGCAACGAATGGCAGCCGAGCGTATAGCCCCCGATGAGGACGACGTTGATGATCATCACCAGCGATCCGACGCCCACCCCGAAGGTCTTGCCCCCGGTGGTCGGGTTGTCGAACCACAGCGCGTGCCAGGCGTCTACCGATAACAAGACGATGAAAACCAGGGCGAAGTACAGCGCGTACCGGTGCACGTTCTGGACGATCAGCGGCAGCTTGGCCTCACCCCGATAGGTGGTACGCGGCTCACCGACGGCGCAGGCTGGCGGGTCGGCCCAGAACGCTTTGTAGTAGGCCCCCCGGTAGTAGTAGCAAGTCATCCGAAACGCGAGCGGGAAGATCAAGATCAGCATGGCCGGCGAATAGCGAACAAACGGAAGCCAGGGCCAGGTCCACGGTCCAAACACGGCGTGCGGGGAATCACCGAACAGCTCGGGCGAATACAGCGGCGACAGATAATTGCCGTGCCAGTAGTGTTCGCCCTGCAAGAGCGCCCAGGTCACGTAGACCACGAACGACGTGAACACCACGAGCGTGAGCAACGGCATCGCCCACCAGGCATCGCGCCGCTGAGTCTGCCCAAACCGCAGACGTTGAACGGGGACATGGACCTCGGCCATTCAATCTCTCCTTGAACAATCTCTGCCTGAAACCGATGCGACGATCACTTGCACAGCGACGGACGCGGAGCATACACGATCGGAATGCTTACGCGACCGGAGCCGTCACCGACTGAAGAACGAACGGCTCGACGGCTTGCGCGTGGGGGCGGGAGGCCGCGAGATCCCCCGATTCGCGCTCTTGGTTCGCAGCAATTCCGCCGCGCGCTGCCGCACGATCGGGTTCTTTTCATGCGCCGCGGCCTCCTTCAAGAAGGGAACCGCGCCGGCTCCGAATCCGTGTAGCACGTCCTCGGTCTTTTCGTATCCCCGATCGGTGCCGAGCGCATGGATCAGGTTCTTCACCAGCCGCTCGTCGCCGCGATACTTGGGCTCCCGTTCAGCGGCCACCCGCGCCGCCTGCGCTCCTTCGACCCAACGCTTGTGCTCAAGCGAGACATTCGCGAGCTGATACGCCGCCTCCGCGCTCTGCGGATTCTCGCGCCGGGCTTTTTCAAGGACCACCAGCGCCTGCTCCCATTCACCGGCCGCGAGCAGACGGCGGTTGCTCGCCAGGCGCTCTGCGGTTGAGGGCGTGGGTGGCGCGGGTACCGACACCGGCGCGGCCACCGACGGTGGCGCAGCAACTGGGGCAGCCGCGGGCGCGGGCGCGGGCGCTAGTGCAGGCACGGGCGCAGAGGAACGGTGCGGGGCGGCCGTCACCGGGCCGCGACCGCCCGGGAGATCGCCCCCAGGCCCCGTCGCCTGGGGAGCCAACGGATGCCGGCGCAATCCGAGAAACACGAGGATCAGGGCCACGGCCGCCACCCCGACCAGAACCGACCAACTCGCCCCCGTCAGCTTGAACGCAACCGCGTCCGTGCGCCGGGACGACGGCACGGACGCCGGCTCGGGCTCCACCGGACCCGCCGCGACCGCCACGACAGGGGCGAGCGGCGGCAACAGGTGACTCGGAACGGGATCGGCGATGGTCCGATCGCCATCCCCGATCGGAACGGCGACCGCCGCCGCCGCCGCCGCCGCGGTCTCGGCCGAAGAGGCCGAAGGAAAATGCCCGAGGGACCGCGCGGCCAGGGCCTCGGGAACTTGATCGAGGGCCTGCGCGAACTCGACCGCCGTCGAAAACCGGGCATCGGGCGTCTTGGCAAGGGCGCGGTTGACCACCCGTTCCAGGTCGGCGGAGATGCCTGCGGCGGGCACCAGCACACGCAACGACGGCGGCGGCGCATCCCGGTGCATGACGAGGATGTCCGCCACCTTCTCTGAAACGAACGGCTTGCGCCCCGCGAGCATTTCGAACAAGACAATGCCCAACGCGTAGATGTCGGTGCGCCCATCGATCTCGCCCGGCGCGCCGGCCTGTTCCGGGGACATGTAGCTGGGGGTGCCAATCGCCAACCCGGACGTCATCGCCGGACCGTCACGCAACTTGGCCAGGCCGAAGTCCAGGATCCGTACGTGATCGGCCAGCCCGGCGGAATCACCGAGAATCAGGTTTTCCGGTTTCAGGTCCCGATGAATGATGCCCTGGGAGTGCGCATGAGCCGCCCCGGCCAGCAGCTGCCGCGCAATGGCCACCGCCCGCGGAGGCGGCAGGCGCCCCTTCTCCAGCAGCTGCCGCAGGGTCCCGCCCGCGATGAAGTCCATGACCACGTACGGGGACGTGCCTTCGATCCCAAAATCCGTCACCGATACGCAATTGGGATGGGCAAGGCGGCTCATGGCCCGCGCCTCGGTCTCGAATCGCGACCGAAATGCCTTCTGCGCGGCAATCCACGGGTGGAGGAACTTCACGGCCACCGGACGGCCCAGCTCCAAGCGCTCACCACGATACACAACGCCCATCGCCCCGGAAGCGACACGCGCCAGAATGCGATAGCGCCCCTGCAGGACCTGTCCGATCCGCGGATCGGGCGGGGTCAATTCCACGCGCCGGACGATAACACGCGCCGGGGCTACATTCCGCTCAGGAACTTCCACCGGTCGCCCTGCTTCTCAAGGACGAATCGGTGGTAGTCATTGACGCGTCGATAGCGATCACCGCTTTGCGCGGCCAGCTCGAACGAACCATTCAGGAAGACGTCGACGTCCGCCTCTTGCCCGCGGATGCGAATGTCGCGCATTTCGATCTCGTACCAGATCGATTTCACCCGCGACAGCCGCGTCTTGAGGACGTGTCGCAATCCCTCGTAGCCATAGTCATCGTCCGACCGTGGCGTCCCCGAATCCTCGCGGTACTTCTCCGAGGCCATCACCAGGAGCCCATCGACGTTTCGTTCGGTCAGTCGCGTTCGATACTGATCAACCGTGTCCACGAGCTTCTGCGTCTCCTCGGTGCGCAAGATGGTCGTCCCCGGGTAGAAATTGGGATGGGCGCAAGCAGCGCCCACCGACAACAGGGCCACGACGCCAATGGGCAGGGTCTTTCGATTGCTCACGGATCTGGGATTAGCACGATTCGTTCCACCGGTGCCGGAGCTCAAAAACACGCCCGAAACGGCTCGACTTGGCGCCAAGGGGACGGGCGGTCCACCGCGGTCCCCTGACGGAACGGCGCAATAGTTCGCGGGCCAACTGCCAGTTTGGCAAGGTGCCGGCCAAGGACGGCGAAGAACGACAAGGCCCTCGGGAGACAACGACCGCCCTTGGCCACCGGGGATGGCCTTTGACGCCACCCCCCACAGGGGCGATAGTGCACCGAATGTCGGACGGCGCACATCCGCGGGCTTTCCCCAGACTGGAATTGAAGGCTTACGTCGACTACACCGGCTCCGAGGTTCTGCTGTACCACAAGGTCCGCAACATCTCGGTGGGTGGAATCTGCATCCAAAGCGAAGCGGTCGAGGACGTGGGAACAACCGTGGACCTGGTGGTGAATTTCCCCGATCTCGAGGCCACCATCGGCGTCAAGGGAGAGGTGGTTTGGGCCAACCGCGAGCCCCCACGGGACATGGGCATTCGTTTTATCGATTTGGACGACGACCGGAAGGACACCTTGCGCCGCTATCTGAGCCTGTTGAACGCGAAGTCGTCGCCCTGACCGAGATCTCGCGTCAGCGCGGCGGGCGCAACAGATCGTCATCGGCGCGTAGATGTTCGTGGACCCGCGTCAGCCGGTGCAGGTACCGGCGAAAATCCTTGCCGGGAGATGCGCCCGCCGTGCGCTTCAGGTACACATCGGTGATGCGCGTGACGGTGAACCGGCAGGCGACGAATCGCAACTCGTCGCCGAACCCGATGCGCTCCGCCTGGGTCAAGGGGCGCTCCCCGGCGTAGCCGTCGAACAGCGCCTGGACCACCGCCGGCAGGAAGTCCTCGCGCCCGAACCCGAACGCAAGCATCGTCACGGCCAGGTCGTAGGCCAGCCGTCCCCAGGATGCTTGTTCGAAGTCCAACAAGGCGACCATCGCGCCACCGTCGAACAGAACATTGTCGATGAACAGATCCCCGTGAATCAATCCGGTGGGCAGATCGGGAACCCGTTTGCCCCCCAGCTCGGCCAGCTCGGGTCGCAAGCGCGCGACGGCGTCGGCGAGCACCGGATCCGACGCGGCCCCGGCCGCGATCTCCTCGAGCCGACGGTTGATTTCCGCGGGCTCGTACCGGCTGCCGCGCCTGTCCGGAAAGGAGGCCCCGACAAGGTGCAAGCGTCCGAGTGCGCGGCCCACCTGCCTGGCGTGCTCTGGAGTCACCTCCCCGCGCGCCAGGGTGCGCCCTGGGAACCACGGAAACAGCGAGACGATCTGGCCGCGCCAGTGTGCGTAGGGCGCCCCGGCGGTGGACCGGTACGGGACCGGGGTGGCGACGCCCGCCGCGGACACGTGACCGACGATCGCCGCTTCGCGCGCCACGTCCTCGAGGGACTTGCCCTCGTTGACGCGCAGGAAACGAACGCCTTGCGTGGTTTCGACGCGCAGGTTGGTGTTGATAGTGCCAGCGGCGATCGGATGGTGACTGACATAGGCGTCGGGAGCCATGCCGAACGCGCCCAGGATCTGGCACACATCCACGGGGGTAAGAACGCGAAACTGGGCCATGCCGGGACATCCTAATGCGAGGACGCCGCGATCGGGTGACCCGATCGCGGCGTCGCGTCGTCTCTGCGGTGCAGGGCGCGTGCCCCCCCAGGCTATTGCTGGATGACCGCCTCGATCTTGTGGTCCTTGGTCTCGCGAATGAAGAGGCTGCTCACGATCACCGTGAGGATGCAGACCCCGATCGGATACATCAGCCCCGTATAGATGGATCCGCTGCCGAAGGTAGACTTGGCCCAGGCGGATGCCGTGACTGCCGTGGCGATCAGGGGCAGGAACCCGCCGAACCAACCATTGCCGAAGTGGTAGGGGACCGACATCGACGTGTACCGGATGCGGGTCGGAAACAGCTCGACCAGGAATGCGGCGATGGGGCCGTAGACCATGCAGACGTAGATCATCTGAAGAACCAGCAGCGCGATCATCGCTGGCCAAACGATCTCCGAAGGATCCGCGACAGGTAGACCGCGGGGGTTCGAAAACATCTTCATCCCCATGTAGATGGGGATGTACGTCAGCGCCGCCAGTATGCAGCCCGTCATCATGATCTTCTTGCGCCCGATNNGCCTGATTCCATTTGATCTTCAAGGCGCTCTGCAGGAACGTGAGGGCATAGAACTGGCCCGTGTACCAAACCACGCCTTGCCCGGCGGTCGCCCCGAACAGGGCGATGATCACGTAGCGCAGGTTGACGGGATTCGTGAAGCTCTCCTTCAGCGGATTCTTGGATCGTTCGCCGCTGCTCTTCAGCTTCGCGAACAACGGCGATTCCTTCATCTTGAGGCGGATGTAGACGGACACCGCGAGTAGAACGAACGACAACAGGAACGGAATGCGCCACCCGTACGACTTGAAGGCCGCCTCGCCCAGCGTCAGTCGCGTGGTGCCGATGACGCCCATGCTCAAGAAGAACCCCAAGGTGGCGGTGGTCTGGATGAAACTGGTGTAGTAGCCGCGCTGCTTGTCTGGCACGTGCTCGGCGACATACGTCGCCGCGCCTCCGTATTCACCACCGAGCGCCAAGCCCTGTAGCAATCGCAACCCTACCAAGAGACCGGTGGCCACAAGCCCAAACGAATCGTAGGTCGGCAACAGGCCAACCATCGCGGTGGCGATACCCATGGTCGCCATGGTGATCAGAAATGTGTACTTGCGACCGATGAGATCACCGATGTGACCAAACACGAGGGCACCGAGGGGGCGCACCCCGAATCCCGCGCCGAACGTGGCCAAGCTGGCCAGCAACTGGGCGGTATCGTTCCCCTTCGGGAAGAACAATCCCCCGAAGAAGACGGCCAAGCTGCCGTAAAGGTAGAAGTCGTACCACTCGAACAAGGTGCCCAGCGACGCCGCGAAAATCACTCTTCGCAACAGGGCCGGACTGGTGGCCAGATCGGAGGTTGCCACATCGGAACCAGCTGCTCCCCGCGTATCCATGTTCATCAGATTCTCCTCAGCGAAGTGAGACTGCGCGACACCGATACTACGACTAGAAGAAACAAACCTTCCACTGCAGGTTGGCGTGCTTGGCCGCCGATTCGCGAGATCGAATCGACCGAAAATTCGGTTACGGAGACTGCGACCACATTTCGTTCTTTCTGCGAGCGGCATGCTGCGTAACACGCCCGGCGGGCGGCCCAACCTAACCGGCGCTGCGCGGATATCGAAAACGTTTTCGGAATTCCCAAACGTCGGCTAGGCTCGGCAGGGCGTTTTTTTAGTTCGCGATCCTGTTGACGGCGCAACAGACGTTTCCTGCGGCTCGTCTTGCGCGAATCCAAACCGGCCCTACGCGACGCTCCGGGCTTGACGAGACCGCGACCTCCTTGCTCTAGTGCGAACCTGGTGATGGTCGCGAGCGGCAGAGATCAACTGGTCCAACAGAACCTGTCTCTGGTTCAGGCGATCGCGCGCAAGCTGAAGAGCCAGATCACCGCGCGCATCGATTTCGACGATCTGATCGGTTACGGCTCCAAGGGCCTCATCGAAGCCGCCGAACGGTTCGACCCGCGACACGGCGTCGCCTTCACGACCTTCGCGTACTATCGAATCCGCGGCGCCATGCTGGATGGACTGCGCACCATGGGATGGTACTCCCGGGCCGACTACGCACGCTATCGCGCCGAGGAGCGCGCCAACGAGTACCTGCAGAACCAATCCGATCGCGCGGGAGCCGCGAACGCGACCGGCGGCGCGCAGGGCGCATCCACCGAGGCGGCCGCGGGCGCCACGCTTGCGAGCGTGGCCGAGATTTTGGGCGGCATCGCGACCGTGCACATCACCTCCCTCGAAGCCGCAGCCAGCGTCGCCGACGAAAGCTTGCCTGCCCCTGACGCCCATATCGACACGGGGCGGCTGGGAGCCCGCGTGCGGGCCGCGATCAAGACATTGCCCGAACGTGAGCGACAACTGATGGAGCTTTACTACTTCGGCGAAAAGAATCTTGAAGAGGCCGGCGCCGTGATGGGTCTGTCGAAATCGTGGGCCTGTCGCCTTCATGCGCGTGCGGTGGAACTGCTGCGCGCGGAGATCGCCGACGCACTCGACTGACGGACGCCCCCGCAACATGCGCCACCGCGCGCCGATAGCGCCTGGGAGGCCCCCTATGTCTACTGGTCCGTTAATTCCATCCGCTTCGCTCACCACCCCGTCAGCCGCGCTGGCAATGCCGTCCGGCAGCCGCCGCGTTGCGACGGCCGCCGCGGGACCGGCGAAGTCATTCATTCAGGTGTTGTCAGAAGGGCCGCGCCCGCGGGCCGCAGCACCGCTGCTGCCCGCCGCCGCACCGCAAGAGCCGCTGAAGCGGGCGGAAAAGGCGGCGCTCGGCCCCGCGGAAGGCAAGGGTCTCCGAGGGATGGCGGAGCGCGCACTCGACGCCGAGAAACGGGTCGATGCGCTGCTGGCCACCGCGGGACGCGGCCGTACGTTCAGCGCGGCGGAATTAATCGCCCTGCAGGCCACGGTCTTCCGATACTCGCAGACCGTCGAGGTGATCTCGCGGGCGACCGATCGTCTGGTGGGGGCCATCAAGCAGACGCTCGGTACCCAGGTTTGATGACAGCCCACGCCTGTTTGAGTCCCGGGGCGGATTCGCGCTATGAAAATGCCAATGGGTGCCCGTGCTCGCGCTCTGGTGGCGGTGATGTTGTTGGCGTGGACCGGCGTCTCCGGATGTACCACGGGTGTGCTGCACGGCCTGGATGAGCCTGCGGCGAACGAAGCACTCGCCGCCTTGGAACGCGCGGGAATCGGCTCCGAGAAGGTCCCCGAGGAGGGGGGCCAGACCTCCGGTGCTGGAGCGGCCTTCGCTTTGCGCGTGTCGCGCGGCGACGCGGCCCGCGCCCTCGACGTGCTGCGCGTTCGAGGCCTGCCCCGCGAGCGACGTCACGGTTTCGCGGAGGTCTACGCCCAGGCCAGCCTGATCCCGACCGCGTCGGAGGAGCGGGCCCGCTACCTCGAGGCGACCGCTGGCGAGATTGAGCGGACACTCGAGACCGCGGAGGGGATCATCAGCGCCCGCGTCCACCTGGTGATGGAGGAGGCTGATCCCCTGTCGATCGATGCCAAGCCCCGGACCGGCGCGCGTGCCGCAGTGCTCATCAAGGCCGCGCAGGGCCGGACGCCGTTGGCGGAGGCCGACGTGCAGAAATTGGTGGCGGGCAGCGTCCCTGGGCTGGATCCCCGCGCGGTGGCGGTGGTCGTGACCCCGGCGCCCGAATCCACGGAGGGTTCCCTCGGGCCTCTGGCCGCGGTTGGCCCTCTGCGAGTCACACCGTCGAGCCGGGCTCCCTTGATCGCCGCGTTCGCCCTCGGATTGGGTGTGATTGGCGTGCTCGCCACGTTGCTCCTGCTCTCCCTGCGTCGCCGACCCGTGGCGGCCACCGAACGGCGGTGAGCCGCGCTCAACCGAGCGTTTTTTTCAATGCGGCCAAGGCGTCGTCGATGGTGTCCTTCTCGGACAGGGCGCCGAGCCGGCGTTCCGCCTCCAGGGACGCGGCGGTTCGACCGGTCAGCTCGTCACCCAGGGTCGCCTCCGCCTCGACGGCGTCAATCCGACTGGACATGCGCTCAAAATCGTCGAAGGCAGTCGTGCCGGAGGTACCGCCCAAACCCGATCCACGTTTGGCGGCGCGCGCCTTTTCTCGCAGCGTGCCCTGTCGCATCTTCACGTCCTTCACCCGCGCCTCCAGCGCGCGCAGACCAGCGGTCAACTGATCCACATACACGCTCTGTTCCTGGAGAGCCTTCGCGGTCTCGACGCGTTCGGATTCCGTGGCCGCCTTGCGGCTCAGCGCCTCGCGCGCCAGCGCGTCGTCGGCGGCCCGCACCGCCGTTGCCGCGCGCGATTCCCAGTTCTTGGCCTCGGCGTCCAGCACCTCGATGCGCCTTTGCATACGCTTTTCCTCGGCCAGGCACCGGGCGACTTCGGACCGTGCCTCGCGCGCGGATTCGTCCATGTCGCGCACCATCTGGTCGATTCCCTTGCCGGGATCCTGCATGGAATCGATGGCGTCGTTGACGTTGGATTTGATCAGCGTCGACAGTCTTCCCAAGATGCCCATCGTCGTCCTCCTGGGAACAGGTTACCACCGTGCGCCACTGACGGGCGATGGCCGGTGTCATGGGTGGGCCCCGGCGCCGTTGTGATACGGTTGGGGTGTGCGCCTCGAGGAATTGATCGGCCAAGCTCAAGCCGTCACCGTTTTGCAACGCGCGATTGCGACCGCCCGGGTTCCGCATGCGTACCTTTTCGAGGGCCCCACCGGGGTGGGAAAGCGCAGCGCCGCGGTCGGGCTGGCCATGGCGCTGAACTGCGAGGCCCCGGACCCGCGCGCGCGCGCCTGTGGCACTTGTGAAAGCTGCCGGCGTATCGCCGGGGGGTTGCATCCGGACGTGATGACCTTCGCGCCCGACGGCACCCAGATCCTGATGGAACAGGCGCAGGAAATCGTGGCCTTGGGCCAGCGGCGGCCGCACGAGGGGCGCGCCCGCGTGGTCATCGTCGATGACGCCGATCGGATGAACGCCAGCGCGTCGAACTGTCTGTTGAAAACGCTGGAAGAACCATCATCGGGCACACACCTGGTGCTGGTCACCCCGGCGCCGGAGCGCCTCCTGGCGACCATCCGATCCCGCACCCAACGCGTGCGATTCCGAAGCGTCCTGCCGGGAGATCTCTTGGAATTGGGGGCAAAGCGCGGGATCGACCGGTCGTCGCTCGATACCGAGGTCGCGGCCATCGTCGCCGGCGGTTGCGTGTCGCGTTTTGTAGAGCTGGCGATGAACACCGAAGACCACGAGACCCACGAGGCGATGGTTGCTCTGCGGGCCGCGGCGCGGGATCGCGGAATCGCATCGATTCTGGACGCCGCGGTGAGCCTCGGGGACAAGGAGTCCAAGCACCGCCTGCCCGATACGCTGGCGTTGCTGGCGCGGGTCTATCGAGACGCTCTGGTCACCGCGGTCGGTGCGCCTGAGCTCGCGCTCCTCGGCGGGGCCACCGGGGCCGCGGGTGGGGCTGGCCGCGCGCAGGAATCCGGCGCACAGGTCGACCCCCCCTGGGCGCCGCCGACAGACCTGCCGATCCCGGCGCTCGGACGTGCGCTGGGCGCGGTGGTGGAGGCGGAATCAGCCTTGGCAGGAAACGTCAATGCCGTCATGGCCCTCGAGCGGCTGTTGTTGAACCTCCGACGAGAGGAACGCGTGACTTCGTGATCGAGCGCCCCGAACATTCGCCGCCCGCCGTCGGTCCCCGACCGAATGGGGACGGGAACGAGCCTCGCGACCGCGCCGGCGAGTTGCAACCCCTGATCGGGGTCGCGGGCGTGCGCCTCCGTCCGGGAGGCCGCAGTTTCGCCTGCGACGC
>PMNO01000723.1 GCA_003161835.1 Myxococcales bacterium
TCGACGGCGAACGCGACGTCCTCGTCGTCCATGCTACTCTGATTTAAAACAGCGATTTCCGAACCGCCGTCACCCACAGGTCACCCACCATGCCCCGAAGGCCAGGACCGCCAGCAGCGGAAGCACCCACGCTGCGAATCGCTTCACGGGACGGCCAGGTAGGCGAGGGCGTTGTCGTGGAGGGTTTGCGTGCGGGCNNCCGGCGAGGGCGCCCTGCCAGCCGTTGCCCGAGAGCAGGGCTGAGGTGACGTCGTCAATCAGGTGCACGGCGATGTCCCGCAGCGCGGGGGAGCCGCAGTCGGTTGCGACCTCGACCACCGGTGGCGAGGTGACGGTCTTGCAGGCGCCGAGGCTCAGGCAGAGAAGGACGAGGCGAAGCTGGTTCATGGGCCTACCTTTGGGGTGCCGCCCGGGAACGGGGTCTTGACCGCGCCGGGCTCGTTGGTGGTGCTGACCGTCGGGAGGATGACCCACCCGAAGAGGGACTTCGCGAAGAGGGAGATCAGGAGGCCGATGCCGCTGACCCAGGCAACCACCTTGTCGGGCACCGCGATGGGCAGGACGTGGGTGTTCGCCGCGAGCACGGCGGTAGCCAGGAACGTCACGAGGACGGTCAGGCTCTTCTTCACCTTCTCCAAGTTCATGTAAGGCTCCTTACTTGATATGCATCCCGATCGCGTTCGCAACCATTGTACCGAGAATCCCCAACGTGCCAAGGGTGATGCACCAGAGAAGCTTGATTATCCAACGCATTGGGACTTCCAACTGGATGATTCGGTGCTCGATGTGGGCTGCCATTTTGCGGAAATCCGAGATGTGGTCCTCGGCCTCGTTCAGCCGGTGGGCATGGCTCGCGATGCGCTCCCGGGCCACGTAGTCGGCTGGCAGCTCGTCGCTCATGGGGCGATAAACCCAGTCACCACCAGGAACTTCGACCCGGCGGTGGAGTTGATCCAGCAGATTTCGCTGTTCGCGGCGACTTTGATGGGCGTTTGAAACTCTTCGACGGTGATGTTCGCGGCGGCAGAGATCGCCCCCCATAGAACGGCGGTACCCGTGCCACAGGTGCCTCCAGTCCCAGATTTTACGGTAGAAAACGCATCGGCGGCGAGGCCGCTCGCGCTGGCACCTGCGAGAATGCCGGTGATGTATATACTCAGCCCAGCCCCGGGAGCCGCGCATGAGCCGCCGAACGCCGTGATGGCAGTCGCAGTTGAGACCGTGACGGTGCACCGGATTGCATTGGGGTGACGATGAGAGACCGAGAGGACTCCGTAATTGTCGGCCGCCAGGTTGGTGTAGTCGCCGTCGGCGCTAGTCAGCGTGGCGTTGGTGTCCTTGCGTACCCCGAGGATGCCAACTCCTGTATCGCCGCTGGCGCTCGCGTTATCCTCGCCCTTCCCGAGGTTCGTGGCTCCGGTTCCTGGGACCTGCGAGGTGACCGCGACGTTCGGTGTGTTATTGGGAGAGATCGCGACCACCAATGCAGGGTCCGTGGCCGCAGCGGCGGTGCTGGCCGCCTTCACGGCTGCCGTGTTGGTGCCGTCGTTCAACTTCGTGGTGTGGGAGCCCAAGGTGGTCTGGTTGGAGCTCGTGGCCGCGCCCGTGGGCAGGGGAAGGGACGCCGCTGAGATGGGGATGGTGTTGTTCGGGCTCACCGCGACCACGAGGGCTGGGTCGGTCGCTGCGGCTGCCGTGGAGGCTGCCTTGACCGCGGCGGTGTTCGTCCCGTCGTTGACCTTGGTCGTGTGGCTGCCGAGGGTCGTCTGGTTCGCCGAGGTCGCGGCGCCGGTCGGCAGAGGCAGGGAGGCGGCAGAGACGGCGAGGGTGCCCGTGCCGGCGTTGGCGGTCACCGTGCCACTGACGGGCTGGGTGACGGCAGAGCCATCGACCTTCCATGCCGTGGTGTTCGCCGTGTTGCCCGGCTGTACCGTCCAGGTGCCGCCCTGGTTCGCGGTGACGGTGCCCGAGACGGTGGTGGTGCCCACCGGGGTGGCGTTCACGCTGAAGGCGGTGTTGTCGCTGGCGATGGCGACCCGCACGGCCCCCGTGTTCGTGCCGTTTCCGGTGGCAGTGGCCACGCCGGCCACCTGGGCGAGGTTCACGCTGGAGTTGGCCGCGATGGTGGCGGTCACGGTGCCCGAGACAGGGACCGGGGTTGCCCGCAGTTGGGCGTCGGTGAGGCCCCCGCCTCCACCGCTGGTGGTGGCCGAGACGTAGGCTCCGCGGATCTTCGAGGGGCCCGTCGAGACGGGGCTCACCTGCGCGCGTGGCGCCGCGCACGAGATTGCGAGCAGCGNNTCAGGCGGTTGTCCGTCTGCTCGACCATCGGGGAGTGGGAGGGCTGGTAGGCCATCAGAGTCCATACCTCGCCTTGAGGTAGGCCAGGACCTGCGCATCCTCACCGGCCGAGACAACGCCCGAGTAGACTAGGAGCGTGCCGAGCGTGCCGACCGCTCCAGGTAGCAATGTCTCGCCACTCCCGGCCCCTTCAGTGCCCGCGCCAGTGCCCGCGCCGTTGGACGTGATCTTTAAGACCCCATCGAGAGAGTAGGTCGGCAGATGGGTAGTTACGCCATCNNCATAATGGGGAGTGTTGATCACGATCGCATCCGGGATCGTGACGTTGGTATCAACCCCGTTGCTCTCGATAAAAGAGGGTCCAGACTGCGCGGCCAGGAAGACTCCATATCCAGTGTTTGCCCTCGGTACCCAGAGGCCAGCCACGCTCACCCCGGCTGTCGCCACAAAGTAGACCGTGCGTGCTGCGTTCTGCGCGAGTACGGGCGATGCCATTGCGAGGTTCTTGCCAGCCGACCCGACGACGCCTGGGAATCCGTTGATTGCCGTCGCATTGAACGCAGGCTGACTACCGCCCGTACCCTGCGTAAACGTGTTACCGTTGCCGCTCTGGTCGGCCCAGGAAGACACGCCCGTCGCGATCGTAACGCCTAGTCGAGCGTCGAGCCAAAGCTTCAGCGTGGCACTGGTGACCTGGGACGGTAGGAACCCGGTCGGCGGGACCGGGATGTCCCCGCCGCTCGGCTGTGTGCGCCCAGCCGCCACGTACCCGTTTGGGTTGAGCGGCGGGAGCGGGGGGACTGCGACGTACCCCATGGCCTACGTCTGGGCTGCTCGCTGATCTTCGACCAGGCTCTGGACGGGATTCCAGGTGGTCTGGTTGGTGCCCCCGTTGACCCACTGGACCTTCAGGTAGTCCACACCTTGGACCGCAAAGTCGATTGGGCCAGAGTCCACGGCCGGGGCGCCCGGTATGGTCACCGCGTAGGACTGGAAGATGCGGTAGGTGGTCCCGTCCTCGGAGCGGAGCAGCTGGACCGTGCCCGTCTGGGTGTTGTTCACGATGAGCTCGTACCGCGTGATGTTGTGGGTCTCGAGCGTGATGCCCGCCAGCGCGGTGAAGGTGTCGAGCAACACGTAGGTGCTGGACCCCAGGGGAACGGTCGTGTCTTTGATCTGGGCTTTCATGGCTGCTCCTCCTGGTCCCTTCGGCGTTGATTTTGCATCATCATGAGCTGCAACTCAAGTGGAATGGCTTGGTTCGCTGCGCCCTTGGGCGACGTGAAGGCCATCCCCTGGGCGTCGATGTGGGGCGGCGCGAGGTGGAATCCGATGTTCCCCGCCTCGCGGCCGATCGCTTTCGCGATGGACAGCGGCGACCACGAGTAGGGCACCAAGTTCTTCAGGCTCATGGACCGACGGTCGGCGGTGTTCCGCTGGATGATGCGGTCGATGGGCTTGCTGGCCTCGGGGTCCTGGGTCTGGATGTCCTTGATGCGGTCGCCCTGGGCCTGGCCGTTGGGGTCCGAGTAGTCGAACGAGCCGGCCTTCNNCCCTTCTTCCCGTAGACGGTCTCGCCGAGGCGGGCGTCTCCCTGCTCTCCGGTGGCGAACCGATCCAGGGCCTCGCCGAAGTGACGGGGGGTGTGCTGGTCGTACATCGCGGGCGGGACGTCGGGGCCGGTCGGCAATGGGCGCGGGTCCAGGCGTCGGGAGGCCGCTCCCAGGACGCCCGAGGCGGCTTCGTCGGCTGCGGTCGCCATGTCGCCGGGCTGGCGGTTTCTGATGCGGAGGTTGCCCTCCTTGGCCACCTTGCGGACGTCGTCGAAGCTGACCGGGGACGGGTCCACCTGGCCGGCGAGGGCTTCTGCCTTCGCCATTGCATCCGCAGCCTGTCGGGCCAACTTCTCGGCGTTCGCGATGGCCACCGGGTGCTGGGTCTTGGCTGCGATCTCCCGGGCGTGCTCGGCCTTGGTGTTCAGCCATTCGGCATCCTGGCCGGCGCGCTGCGCGGCCTCGGAGGTCGCCTGCGGGGCGCCGAGGTGCTTCTCAATCTCGAGCATCCGCCCATGGGAGGCGTCGTCCAGCGGGCCAGCCACGTCTGACGTGCGACGCGCACGGATTCCCGCCANNGCCTGGCGCTGGGGCTGGTTCGCTCGCGCTGCGAGCTCGGCGTCCGCCTCGGGCCCCACGTACTCGTGCCGCATGGACCGCGTCGGCTCCTGGGAGATCGCCTCGGGGATGGCCCCGTTGTCGCCGGCTGCCTGCGCCTCGAGGGCGTTCCTCACGTCCTGCTCGGCTCGACCAAGGGCCTTCCCGCGCGTCTCGCGGCGCCCCTCCATGCGCTGGCCGATGCCTTCCTCTGCTTGGCGGGCCAACTGGTACGTCCCAGCGTCCTTCTCGGGCAGTGCCCGGTACGCGGGGTCCTTGAACGTGCCCTGCTGGCGGGCTCGCTGGAGCGTCGCCGCATCCACCTCGTTGGTGGTGCGTGGTTCATGTGCGTTGCGCACGTTATTGGGGTCGTAGGTCGGGGACTGGCCGGCCGCGTACCCGGTGGCGCCGCCCATGAGCATTGCGAGGCCGATGTCCTTGAGGCGCCCGCTCTCGGGTGGGTTGACGGCGGTCTGCGCGAGACCCGACCCCAGGCCCTCGGCCATTCCGCTGGCGATGCGAGGGACGACGGCGCCGCCTGCGGCCCTGCCGATGAACGGGATGGCTCGCATCAGCATCCCGCCGAGGTTTCCGGCGGCAACCCCCATGAATCCCCTGGCGGCTTCGCGCGGGGTCAACTGGTCAGGCGATGGCTCATCTGGCCCATATAGATCCTCTTCGCGCTTGGCGTTGACCCTGCCTGCTTCGTCGTACAACTGCCCCGCGAGGTCGGGTCCCGTATTCTTCAGGGGGCGCGTTTCGGCTGGCGCCTCNNCGCGAGGCCGCGATGACATCGGCCCGCTTCGGGTCCGCATATGCCTTCGGCGAGTCCCACTGGATGGCCCCGCCGGTGGGGTCTTGGCTCTTGCCCGAGAGGACTTCCTGGGCGATGCGCAGGGCCGTCGGCGATGGATCCTTGGCGGTTGAGGCGTATCGGCCCTCGTCCTGGTGGCCGTAGCGCCCGTTGGCGTCGCCCTTGCCCTTGACAAGGATGTCGGAAATGGACTTCCCGCCCGCGTAGTTGAGCGCGGCGTGTGCCACCGCGCGCTGGGCGAGTTCGGGTGTTCCGCCAGCCTCGGACTCGATCATGCGAGCGAGTGAGTAGGCGTCCCTGGAGCCTCCCGGGAGCGGGCCTGCCTCCAGGTCGTTGGGGTCGTTCATTTCACTTCCTGGAGGGTGCCATCAGGAAGCTTCCAATACTCCTTGCCGGTGCTCTTGCTGTGCATGATGGCGGCGCCGGGGACGGGCGGCTCGCGAGTGGCCCCGCTGGCCTGGGGGGCCGCCGCTGGCGCCTGCGAGCCCATGCCGCCGATACCGCTTCGGTAGTCCTGCCAGTGCTGCCCGTAATACTTGCCGAGTTGGGAATCGCCCGCCTTCAGGAAGGCGTCCACCTTGGCTTTCTGCTGGTCCGCCATGTCCTTGGCGGCTCCCAGAATGGCCTTCTGGACGTCGGGGGGCAGCGTGCGACTGGTGAGAGCCTGGAGGGCTTCCTCGGGGTTGTTGCCCCACCGCTCGATGCCCCCGATGCGGTTGAAGAACACCTTCACGTCGGCGTCGCTGATGCGCTTGTCGCCCTGGGCGGCCTGGACGAAGAGGCCGATGGCGCGGGATGCCTCGGCGCTGTTCTTCCCGCCGGCCTTGACGGCCTCCTCCAGTGCCTTGACGGTGGCTACCTGAGATCCGACGTCAGCGATACCCATCTTCTTGGCCAGGGCCTCGGCCTCGGGGTTCATGGCCTTGCGGAGTTTCAGATCCTCGTTCGGAGCTCGCCCGGTGGCACCTGCCTGCGCGGCATCCACCTTGGCCTGGTTCCCAAGCTTCTCGCGCTCCATTGCGGCGGCGTTCTGCTGGTCGTTCAGGATGGCATTGTCCTCGGACGAGCCTGCCTGGTCCACGCGCTTCGCTGCGACCTCGGGCGGGGTCACCCCGCGCGAGACCTGGGCCGAGCCCTCGTGGGCGGCGTCGAGTTGGCGCTGGGCCATGGCTACCATGACCGGATTGCCGGTGGCGCGAGCCTGGGCCAGCTTGTCCTCGAAGGGCTTCATCGAGGCGTCAAAGTCCGCGGCGTCGGCGCGAGGCTTCGCGTACCGGATGTCGGCCGGAGTGGTCTCGACACCACCGATGGTGACGTGGGGGTTGGCCTGCTCCTGCTCGAAGGCTTGGCGCTGGCCTGGGTAGGCTTCTTGAGCCTGGCGCACGCCAGCGAACCGCTGCTGCTCACCCTGGGCGGCGGCGGTCTCCTGAGCGTCAGCGGCGGCTCCCTGTTGCGGCGTGGACGCATCCCCCGGCACGTCCCGGGCGGCTCGAATAAGGCCAGCCTGCTGAGCCTCGTCTGGCGTCGGGACAGGCCCCTCTTCCTGGGAGGGCATGGCGGGCTCTGGATTCGGCCGCTGTGAGAATGGGCGCCCGTAGGACTGGGCGATGCGCTGAGCCTCGGGGAGGTTGCCCGGGATGCCGGCGGCCTGGCGGACGAACTCGTCGCCCTGGCGGGCCTCGGTGCGGTCGGCGCGGCCGGTGCGGTCGGCAAACTCGTCGCGCTGGAGGCCGAGACGGGCATTCTCTGCGTCGGCGAGGCGCTTCTCGCGCTCGCGCTCGAAGGCCAACTTGCGCTCTTCCTCGGCGCGCGCCATGGCCTCCTCGTGGCGCTGGTTGATGGCGGCCGTGATGGGATCGAGGACGGACCCAATGGGCGTGACCCTCTGGTTGGCGAGAAGCCCCCAGTCGACGACGTCGCTCATGCCCCCGCCTTCGCCAGCGCGGCGGCGGCGATGAGACCTGACTTGATGTCAGCGGTGATCGAGTTGCGCTCCTCGATGCTCACGCCTGCTCGAGCAAGGACGGTGTTGAGTTGCGTGGCGTCCATCTGGTCGATGCCCTGGGTGTTCGACAGGATGTCCTGGATCGACTGCGCGTCTGCGTTGGAGAGGTTGGTGTTGGCCGACAGGCCGCCTTGGAGGCGGTTCTGGCCGGTGGACTGGAGGGACTGGGCCATGGAGCCCTGGGTGCCGATGCGACCGTACCGGGCGGCGTCGGCCGACGCAGCGGCGTTGAGGTTGTACTGGCCGTTGGCGCGGTTGGCGGCGTCCTGGGCCTGGGCCGTGCTGAGATTCTGGCCCTGCTGACTGATGCCGAGTTGCCCAGCATTGTAGTTCGCGTTGGCCCCGGCCGTGAAGGAGTTGACGGCCGACTGGTCGGCGGCCTGGGCGATATTCCCGCGCGTCCCCAGGAGGTTGTTGTATTGCGTGTCGGCGTTGTTCGCGGCGGTGGTCTGGGAGTTGAAGGCGCCGATGGCTGACTGGTCGGCATTGCCACTCGCCGTGACCCGGTTGCCGTACAGGGTATTGGCCGAGTTGTCCGCGGCCTGCGCCACGTTCCCGTAGGCCGTGTAGGCGTTGATGCTGTTCTGGTCGACGTTGTTGGCGATGTTCCCTCGGGTCTGGAACATGTTGTTCGCCTGGGTGTCGGCGTTGTTGGCCCGGGTGCTGTAGGCGTTGTACGCCCCGATCGAGTTCTGGTCGATGTTGTTCGCGATGTTCCCCTTCGTGGCGAAGAGGGTGTTNNTGGTCGACGTTGTTGGCCGAGTTGACCCTCAAGGTGTTGCGGCCGAGATCTGCCTGGTCACCGGCTGCCGCGATCTGCGACAGGTCGGCGTACCGGTTCTGCTCCTGGGTCTGGGCGGTGTTCGCCAGGCCGAATGCGTTGTTGACCCTGGTGTTGTAGTCGGTGGTCGCGTCCTGGGCGAACTGCTCGCCCTGGCCGTACCTGGCCAACTTCGCGGCGTCCGCCTGGGGAGCAAGGTTGACCCACGCCTGGGCCTGCTGGCCGCGCAGGTTGCCGGTGATGTCGCTCTCCTGCTGAGCGGCCAGTCCGCTGTTGAATCCGCCGCGCGCTGCGCTGGCGGTCTGCGCTGTCTGAATGGCGCGCTTCTCGGCATAGTCGTAATAGGGGTCCAGTTGCCCGATGCCTGAGTCGTAGAGCGTTTCAGTATCCGACTTGGTCATCGGATCGCCACCGAACTGGCTATAGAACTTCTCGCCCGTGGACGGGGCGTTGAAGGCCGTGCCGTTGGTGTCGTACATCTGCTCGAAGGCACCCTTGCCGCTCAGCGCTGGGTTCGCCAGGCTGTACACGTTGGTCGAGTTCGATGGGCCCGTCGGGAGACTGGCGAGCACCCTGCCCGAGGCGTCCACCTTCGGCGCGCCACTGTNNGCCCCCTGGGCCAGGGCGCTCTGGGAGTTCAGGGTGTAGTTCGGAGTGTTCAGCACTCCCTGGGAAGCCCCGTGGGCTGGCTGACCGCTCGCGAGCAGGCCCTGGGAGTTCTGGCTGTTGACGGGCGCCCCGGCGATGCCCGCCGAGTACCCGACCTGCGGGCCTCCCTTGCTTGCCTGGGCGAGAGACATCTGAGGGCCGCTGCCTGCGCCGGCAAGGACTCCCGCCGAACTGGTAGCCGTTGGGCCCCCTCCCTGCGAGGCAAGCCAGTTGCTGTATGCGGTGGTGTTGTTGCCCGAGGTGAGGCTGCTGAGCGGAGAGGTCGGCAGAGTCGCGCCGCCGTTGGCGTAGACGTTCTCGACGTTCGAGGGGGCGTCGAACTGGCCCGAGTTCTGCTTCAGCCAGGTCTCATAGGCGCCGGGAGCCGAGAGGAGGCCGCCCGTCGGGCTGCCGGGACCGGGCGCAGGCGGGGTCGGGGGCAAGCCCTGGAGATTGCCATTGGCAATGGATGCCTCGGAGCCGGCCTTGTTCGCGGCCACCATGGCCTCGCTGTAGCCGGCCCCGTAGGAGCCCGGGGGCGGGGCCACGGGAGGAGGTGCGGCCGCAGGGGCGTTGCCGAAATGGCCGATGCCCTTTTTCGACTGCGTGGCGGGGCCCGACGCTATCAGGTTGGGGTCTACGATCCCAGCCATCACAGCTTCCAGGTGCTCGGATCGCCGTACAGGGCGTTGATGGCCTTGCGCTCGGGGTCACGGGCCGCGAGGGCCCGCTGGAGGGTGTCCTCCTGGCGCTTGATTCGCTTCTGCTGGACGTCGCCGGCCATCTGAGAGACCTGGTCGTAGGCGGCCTTCTGGTCGTCGAAGGACTGCTGGTAGGCGTGACCCGCGTCCTTGACTCCGGTGGCTATGTTGCCAGCCCATCCCGCCGGGTTGATCGCGCCCTTCCAATCTCCTTGCCCGATCGCATGTGCCTGCGCCAATCCTGGTACGTAATCTGTCCAGCCCCAGTCCATGGTGTTCTCCTACGTGTCCAGCACGGTGTAGTCCTCTTGGAGGCTCACGAAAGATAATGCCACAGAATCAGACGTAATTCTCCACTGCCGCGTCCGATAAGTTCCCAGGGTGCGGATGCGGAAGACCGGGTCCGTGTCCGACGCATCGCTCACGTCGATGCGGTAGGGCTCCTGGTACTCCCCGGTGTCGTCCCGGTAGGACAACTCGACCTTGGCCGAGGTCTGGTCGGACAGGATGCCCCTTCTGAACTTCACGAATACCCCGTTGCACTTCTTCGACCGGCTCTCGCCGTGGTCCTCGAACGAGCTGNNCGACCGGTCGACAGCCCCACCAGGGTCTCGTTCGTGGCCGCGTTGAAGTAGCAGGCCGTGATGTCGAGGCCCTTGAGGCCGCCCCGGGATGTGTCCTTCGTCTTCCACTCGCTCCAGTTCTGGCTGAGCGTCTCGAAGGCGAAGAACCGGCCGTCCGTGGGGAAGTTCCACAGGGCCATGTCGTAGTTCTGCCACTTGTATCGGGCGCCCCAGCAATCGGCGACGGTGGTCATGTCCTCGAGTTGCCGCCCAATCATGGGAGCGGAGACCGGTTCGAACGAGCGTCCGTTGCTCACCATGATTCGGCGCCGGCTGTCGAGGCCCATGAACTTCTCGTCCAGGGGGACGTAGGAGTGGGCGGGTCCCCAGCCGAACTCCATCGTGCGGGAGGTCGAGAAGGTCACCGAGGGATCGGGTGCGAACATCTGGACGGTCTCGGTGCCCAGCGCCACGAGCTCGTTCGTGTTCTCGTACAGGCCGATGACCGGGTCCTGCTTGGTCTCGGCCTCCAGGAAGTTCAGACCGGTCTGCCAGTTGCCGGCCCCGGTGTCGCCGATATCACTCCAGTAGATCAGGCCCGACGGGTCAGCTGCATTGGCGACGATGCGCTGGCTGATGGTAGCGATGTGGCTAACTGCGACCGACAACCCAAGTCCAGTGGCCAGATTCGCAAAGGCGAAGGGCTCCGGGATGGTTCCTTCCCATTTGAGGATTATCCCGCCGCCAGAGATGAGCACGCGGGGGCGGGTCGCGGCGAAGACGGGACGGAGGGCGCCGCCAAGGAAACTGCTTGACAAAATATACGACAGCGATGTGGCCACCCCGGCCGACACTACGTAGATGTTGCGCCCCGGGTTTGACGTGTCGCCAGTGACGTAGATCAGGTATCCGTTCCAACTCACCATCCCGATGACCGGCGCGGTATAGGTCGACGCAGCGCCGANNGTCGCATCCACGACGGCGTTGACCTGGACGGGCATGCCGCCCGACAACTCCTCCACCGAGGGGGATTCGGATTTCCCGAAGGTGATGTATGCGGTTGCCACTCAGACACCGCCAGCGGTCGCGGTTGGCAGCGTGCGCCCAATCTCGACCCAGAAGCCGTCAGTCGGATTCCACGCGAAGGTAACGGCGATCCGAAGGCCGGTCGTGGTCGTCGCCGTGCCGGTGCTTTTGTACCCGCTGAAGGTGAACACGAAGTTGGCGGCCGCCGCGTTCACGCACTCCACCACGAGTATGCAGGTTCCAGTTGGGGGCGCACCTAGTAGGTTGATCGTGCCCGAGCCGGTTGACGTCCCTGCGACGCGCTGGTAGGCGTGGGTCACACCGCGCTGGATGGTGGTCGGGGTGACGTTGCCGCCGGTGGCCATGCTCGCCGTGTTGGACTGCGAGGAGAGCGCCTGGGTGCCCGCCCCTGACACGTTTGCCACGAGCGGGTTGAACTGGGCGATGCCAGCGCCCGTGAACTGGTGCGCATAGTTCACGATCCAGGTGCCGCCTGCCACGGCAGTCGTGGAGCCATTGAAGAGACAGCCGATGGCCACGATCGCCCCGCCGCCCGTGTTGTTGCCAGCGGTCGCAAATGAACCGGACCCGGCGGTGCCGATGCCGACGTTGATCAGGTTTCCCGCGGATGACATCTTCAGGGCTGTCCCGGTCGAGCCGGTCGTCCCAATGGCCAGATTCTCCACGATGGAATCGGAGCCGACGATGAACCCGTCCTGGGTCGCGTTGACACAATTGATGAAACTGCCCTGCACGGTTCTTCCAGCGCCGGAGATGACAGACCCAGCGCCGAACGTGATGGCCGACGAAATCTTGTAGGTCCCCCTCGGGAAGTAGATCGGGATGCCGCTGCTGCTCGCCGAGCTCGCCATGGCCTGAATGGCCGTCGTGTCGTCAGCAACACCGTTCCCGAACGCCCCGAATCGCTGAGGCGTCAGGAAGATGGATTCGATCTCTGCCCTGATGTTCGTGTCGGCGGTCCCATAGACCCCACGGAACTTCCCATCGAGGCCCCCGGTGGAGGCGTACAGCGACGACAGCACCGCCGCGAGGGTAGTACGGCCACCGGCCGCCAGAGATCCCGTCGTCGGCGACACCCCCGTGAAGCCCGGGCTGTCCACCTCGACCAGGCCCTCGTTGATGACCGGCTCGTAGACGTAGGCGTCCACCGCTACCCCGTTGGTGTCCTCGGTGCGGACCCGGCACGCGGTGTCGATGAACAACGCGATCTTACCCGCCTGGTCCAGGACGTACCCGCCTCCGCTGAGGGTCGCGGCCGCGTTCTTGTCCCTGTCCAGGTACCCGGTCACCGACGAGTTCGGGGAGTCGATGAGCGACAGGTAGACCCGGCCCCCGGCGTTCGCCGTGCCGTCGGCCTTCCTGGAGCCGGTCATCGCAAGAGGCAGGATAATCGAGGCCATCAGTCGAGCTCCCACGAAATGTCGCCGATTTGTGTCTCTCGGCTCTGGGCCAGGTCGATGGCGGCGTCGGCGAGACGGCGCAACTCCTTCTTGTCCCCGAGGGTGATGCTCGAGATCCAAGACATCTCGGCCGCCATGTCCAAGGTCACGGCCTTGAACCACCGCTGNNTACGACAGGGTGAACGCCTGGTCAGGCACCGGCCACAAGATCAGGCTGACCGTGGCCAGCTTCTCGACGTAGCACATCGTTGGCGTGCCCTGCTGATCCTTGTTCGACAGCTTCTGGTAGGTGTCCCAGACCATCGGCATGACCCAGGTCTGGCTGGTCGTGCCAGAGGACGCGATGGCCAGGGGCATGTCCACCTCGATGGTGTCGGAGTCCAGCGCGTAGGTCGCGGTGCCGGCCACCAGGGGCAGCGTCTTGCGCTCCATCTGCACCAGCGTCGCGCCATGGCCGCTCATGCTCTTCAGGGAGAGGTTCAGGTGGTCTCGGGCGTGGGAGAGTTCCCCCGCGCTCGGCGTGCGCCCCAGGCCCAAAAGACCGGCCTTCTGGAGCGCCATCCGCAGGATGGTGTCGCAGGTCGGGCTGAAGGTATAGTTGGTCGAGATGGTCACGATGGAGTCCTGACGCCGGGGGTGGCCTTTGGAGCATAACGATACACCAACCCGCAGAGAGCCGCATTGTTGGTGGTCGCCCAGAATTGGCCGGCGCCGCCGACGAAGGGGCCCATCTGAAACGACAAACCACAGAACCCTCGCAGGGACGGGTAGGCGAACTGGTCATTGGTGTCGGTATGGGACGCCTGAATGCGCCTGGCCGAGGCGAGCGCCGCCTTGGTGACCGACAGGTCTCGCCCTGACGCAATCCTGACGGGGGCCAGCATACCAGCGACGAAGGTCGCATAGGCGACGTCACCGGCTGATGTCAGCGCGATCGGGGCGCCCGTCGAATTTCCGTAGGCAAGGGTGGCGGCGATGGCCACGTTCGGGTCGTAGGTCCCAAGCTGCCCATTTGCAATGGTGTACATGGAGGCCCCGGCGGGAGGGAGGGATGACGGATCGGTCGTGAACGACATCAGCCACTCGTAGATCCCGGCCACTGTCGCAGAATACCCCTCGTACTCGAAGAGGCCGCGCAGGGCATACGCGAGATTGGTAGAGCTGATCACGTACTGACCGGCCGAGAAGGTGGCGCCGAATGATGCAGGCCCCGTAAATGGCGACGACCCGTAGTAATCCCTCGGGGTAGCGACCGAAAGGATCGACACCGGCCCGATGGCGCCTGTCATCGTAGGGCTCAAAAAGCCAGATAGTTTCCCGCCCGCATAAAACGTCCGGGCTTCGGCCAGCATGGTGTCCAGCGTCCCAGCTGGGGCAGCGGTAAAGTCCCCGCCGCTGGTGGTCAGACCGTAGACCTTGCTGCCGCCCACTACCGCCCTGAGTTGCGCCAGGAACCACATTCCGGCGGCTCCACTGATGGAATAGAAGCCAGAAATGCCCTTGGCTGGATTGTTGTCGTCGGCGAAGCCGCCGACGTACAGGTCCGTCGGGTTGACAGCGGCGACCCCAGACTGGCGCTGCTGAAACCCCTGGCGAAAACACGTAGCCACTCGGTTCGCCCCATCCAGGTACTTGGTGTCACCGAGGTACTGATACGCTCGCAGTAACGAGAGCCCGCATTTGGCCTGGTCAACGCTGATCGCGAAGGTCCCGCTAGGGGAGATCACCATTCCATACAGTATCGAATTGGTCGGCTCCGACGGGTATGCCCCCTGCCCGGTCGGAGATCCGTACTGGTTGGCAAGAATGAAGTCTGCGGTCGCGCGCAACTGAACCGCCGCCTGAGTAAGCCAGGACGTCGGGCGCTCGCCTTCGGCAAGCAGCTCGCCGAAGTACAGTCCGGCCAACCCTGCCCTGCTGACGGAGCCCGTGTCCACTGCCCCAGCCCCCAGAGCGCTTACATTGTTCCGAGTCCTCCACTGGTCCCGCACCAGGGAGAAGTTCAGAGCCTCGCTGCTCAGGTACGTCGGTGTCTGCGCCAGGGACCGCGGGTGCTTGACCTGGCGGACAAGCAGGGGCTTGACCCGGGCGTTGTGCTTCGAAATCTGATATTCGGTCAGCCCAGGGGCGTCGTCCGAGCAGGCCCACCGGTTCTGGCCGATGTACTTGAGCTCGGAGAAGAACATCAGCACGCCGCAGATGTCGCAGACTCGCTTGGGGTCCTTTTTGCGGTAGCCGTGTGCCCAGGACATGGGGTCAGGCCGCGATTACGATCCTGCTGCCAGTCTGATCCATCGAGCGGACCCCGAAGCCCCGATAGGAGCAGCCGGTCACCGTGACCACGAAGTCACTCCTGTTCAGGAGTCTCACGTCCTGGAGGGTCAGGAGGGTCGCGGCGCCCGTGGTGATGCCGAAGGCCGCCGAGGTCCAGCCGTAACTGGAGCCGTCGATGCTCACGTCTTCGAAGCAGCACGAGGCCACCGCAGCGTTCATCAGGATGGCCCGGGCTGGCCGGGAGGCCGTGGCGGCGAAGTCGCAGTCCCTGACGTAGGCGCGGGCCCCTGCGATGGTCAGACACGACGTGGTGTCGTTGGTGCCCGCCTCGAAGTAGCAGCCCTGGAGGCGGAAGTCGGTGCCACCGGCGGCGACCGAGATGCGCGCCGTGGTGGCGGCGGTCGAGGCCGGGAAGTAGCAGTTGAAGAACTGGAGGCCGGCGACGTTCGGCGTCCACATGGCGCCCGCCACTGCCGAGGTGAACTTCGCCCGGGAGCCGCCCGTTCCCAGTCCCAGCGTCATCACGTTGGCGGTGTTCAGGGTGTTCGCGGCGGCGATGGTCTCGGCGTGGTTCGGCTGGCAGACGATGAGGTCGCCCGCGGTCGCGGCCGTGTAGGCCGAGGTCCAGGTGGCCTTCGGCAACTCGGGCTCGGTGCCCGCGTTCGCGTCGCTGGCCGCCGTCGAGGTGGAGTCCACCCAGATCACGTTCCCGCTGAAGTACTGCCCCGACAGGGACCCGATGGCGGGCCCCGTCAGGGAGAGCGGGTTGGGATAGACGTTGGGACTCGCCATTGGTTAGTTCCTGCCCGCCCGAAGCCCGGGGGAGACCGGCCCTTGCCCCGGGCGGGCCGAAAGATTTAGGTGAGCACCAGCGCGCTGGAAGTGCCGGCCGTCATAACCTGGCTGTTCACGGACTGGAAGCCAGAGCCTCCCGTGACGCCAACCCCAGATGCGACTCCGACTCCGCAGCCGTAGAACACGCCGGTGTTGCCGGCGATGGCCGTGACGGCGATCGTGGCAGCCGCCGTGGTGCTCTGGATGATGGAGTTCCTGAACTGCGCCTTGAGCATCGCGGTGGTCAGCTGCTGGACCGGGCCGATGGTCGTCGAAGACCCAGGCCCGATGATGTGGGTGCTGTCCATCGAGAAGAAGTCCGTGCCCGTGAGCCGCAAGAACGTGGTGGTCGGGACGGCGGCCGTCTCGGCGTAGGCGAGGTTGCGGTCGAACTTGAACCGGGTGGCAGCCGCCGTGGTGGTGATACCGATGCCGACGATGGAGTCCGCATCCCAGCCCCAGTGGATCTCGCAGTCGGTGATTTCGGCACCGGTCGAGCTGATGGTGATGGGAGACGCCACCGTCAGGGCGCCGGTTGCGCTCGGGCCAGCCAGAAACAGCCGGCAGTTGCGCAGCCTGACGTTCGCCTGGTCGAACAGCACCGTCGAGGTCGCCGTGGTCCAGGTGATGGTCGGCCGGTTGGTCCCTGTCCCCACGCCCACGATTTCGACGTCGCTGGCGGTACCCAGATTGCTCCATGCGTCGGCGATGGCGATGGACTCGACGTGGCCCGGGAGGCAGATGATCTTGTCGCCCCGGCCCGTTCGAGTCGGCAGAAGNNATTTTGGACAGCCATCAGGATTCTCCTAGGTATGCGAGGGCTGCGCGGAGACCGGCAGCGTTGTCACCGAGTTTACCAAGGCCGACATTGCAGTTTGAACAAAGAAGGCCACGGACGCGGCCGGTTTCGTGATCGTGGTCGATGTGGAGAGCGTACTTGTGCGCCGGTGGCTTCCGGCAAATGGCGCAGCCAGGAACGATCTCATACATGGAATCGTAATCTTCAATTGAAATCCCGTGCTTTATGAGACGCCGCGCAAGGAAGTAGTTGTCCCCCACGTTGCACCCGTTGACCNNAGTGACTTTGCCTTGTGATAGGCACGAAAACCCTCTGGGTTCTCCGCCTTCCATTTCATGTTTCGTTCCAACGTGGCTAGCGAGCGTTTCTTCTTTTTCTCTTCGCAAGCACGCTGGTAGGACTCGCGAGACTTTCGGAGGGTGTACTCCTTGAATCCCTCCGGGTCTCGCGTTTTGAAGTCCAGGCGCCATTGCTTGAGATACTCCGCTCTTTTGGTTGGGTCTTTATGAG
>PMNO01000352.1 GCA_003161835.1 Myxococcales bacterium
TTGGTCCGACTCCCTCAACCTCCCCTCCCACCCGACAGCCCCCATTTCCAAGGACCCCATAGTGTCCCCTGAAGAAACAGAGCAGGCCGCCGTCGACGACTCGCGGATGTCGTTCCTCGAACACATCTCCGAGCTGCGAATGCGCCTTCGGAACGCCGCCATCGTCTTCTTGGTGGCGGTGATCGTCTCCTTTATCTTCGTCAAGAAGTACTTTGTCTTCTTGACCCGCCCGGCGCGCCTGGCCTGGGAGGCGGCGCTCGCTGGTCAGCCCGCGGTCTTTCACTTCGCTAGCCCCACGGAGCCGTTCTGGGTCTACACGAAGCTCGCGATCATCGGCGCCCTGCTGGCGGCGAGTCCCTTCGTCATCTGGGAGCTGTGGAAATTCGTGGCACCCGGTCTCTACAAGAAGGAGCGGCGCCTGGTCTTGGCCATCACGCTCGCCACGGCCGGATGCTTCCTCGGGGGTTCGATATTTGGGTATCTCATTCTGTGCACGCCGGCTCTGACGTACATGTTCTCGTTCGCGGAAAAATTCGCGGGTTTTGAAATCCAGCCGACCATCATGATGGACGAACTGGTGGGGTTCATGCTGGCGATGCTGCTCGGCACTGGCGTTGCCTTCGAGCTGCCCATCGTCATCGCCGTGCTTGGCTGGATCGGACTCGTCTCGGCGCGGCAGCTTTGGCGTTTCGACAAGTACGCGTTGATCCTATCGGCCGTCGTGGGTGGGGTCCTGACCCCCGGCCCGGACGTGCTGTCGCAGTTGCTGATGGCCGGACCGTTGTTCGTTCTGTACAACCTCTCGATTGTCATCGTGTGGTTGATAGAACGGGCGCGCAAGAAGAAGATGGATGATCTCGAGCGCGGGGATTCCGACCCTCCTTCCCAGAGCCTGGTGCCGAGCGATTCGTAGACCGGACCGCTGCCTTGGCGGCGGCCGAAGCATGGCCGGTGAGCGCGTGCTATCCGTCGGCCGAGCGCGGCCGCGTGAGCCTCGTCCATGCGATCCCCACGATTCCAGTCCCCGCGATCCAGATCAGAAACGCGCACCCGGCCCCTCGACGGTGGGAGGCATCCACGGCAGCATCCAGCGCATCGAAACGGGCGAGGGATTCCTGGGTCGCGGGCAGTGCCGAGATTTCGGCCTGGCGCGCACGCAGCTCCCGCAGTTCGCTCCGATTGAATCGGCGGGCATACACCGTGGCCGGCAGGAATCCCGCCAACAACGCCACCGCCAATCCCCAGAATGCCCGCGCCACGGGGTTATCACGAACAGATGAACCTGCGCCCGAGCCGGCGGGCGCCCGGCCAGTCCATTCTTCCTGGAGCTGCCGCGCCTGCGCGCGCGCCGCCGCCAGGCACTTCAGGCATCCGGACGCTTTGCGCCGGCTATAGACCAAACCGTGGATCGGACACCGCACGGTATCCGGCCCGCGCACGCCGGTTCGACCTTCGGGACCGACCTCGGCGAATTCAATCGGGGCGGCCAAGTCGACGACCAGCGGCGGATCGGCGTCGGCGGATTTCAACGTGATGCGACGGTCCTTGGCGGCCGGGATCCCCATGAATGCGTCCGAGGGCGACGAAGGCGCCGGGGACGTGGCCAGCCCAGCGCGGGGCCCACACGCTTCGAGGGGGACACCGGTTGGCGCGATTTGCGCAATCGCGCCCATGGCGGCCAGTGTGTCGGCGAGGGTCTGAGCCTCCCGGACGACGAGTCTTTCCGCCACGCGGCAGGGAACGCCCTCGAGCGCCTCCGCCACCGCCACCGCGGACAAACGATGGCGCGCGGCGATGCTGGCGGCCAGGCGCATGTGGGCGGATGGGCCGCTGTCCCTGGCCCCAATCAGGTACACGTCGAAGAACGGACCCACCATTGGGGGATTATATGGGCAAAAAATTGACGCGCGCGCGGCCCAGCCCAAGATTGGGTTCTAACGTGCATTCGAAGCTGGGTGACATCTCGGAAAAAACCAAGTCCTCGACCGGAGCGATCCTGCGCCGCCGACGAAGCGCGGTGGCGCCGTTCCGTCGTGACCGACGGGACGATCGAGGAAGCGACGATACGCGCGCGATCCCGGACTGGGGACGCATCGTCCTGCGATCCGCCACCACCACCCTGCGCTAGGCCCCAAGCATGTTTCGGATCATAAAATTCCTGATGGGCCTGGTCAGTCTGGCCGTGTTCGTCTGGTTTGGCGCCAACGTTCCCCTCGGGTCGCGCACGCTGTTCGAGCATCTGCAGGCGATCGGCCGGACCCGCGAGACGCAAGACTTGCTGGAGGGAACCCGGCAATCGGCCAAGCCCCTGGTCGACGGTGTCCGCAAGAGATTGGGCGGGGCAACGGCCACCAATGAGACAACCGGATCGGTCAAGGCGGCGGCCGACGCCGGCGCGCGCCCCGACGACGAAATTTCGGAAACGGATCGCCAGCGTCTACGCAAGATGTTGGGGTCGGGACACGCCTCACGCTAGCGCGGCGGTTGGTTTGCGACAGCGGGCCATCGGCGAGGCGCAACCCGGGGGCGCGGTGACGACACCTCGGAGATCGTGCTTGTCCTGCGCGTCCAGGCGCGGGTTTCTGGTCGCGGTGGGATTGTTGCTCGCGGCGCCCGCGGCGGCCGCGGAACCCTTGCCGTGGACCACGCTGCGCCCGGACCAGGGCACTCACCCGACGTCGCTGGCGGACCTGGCCGACAGAGCGCGACCCGCCGTTGTCCACGTGCGTGGCATCGCCCCCGACGAACCCGATGCGCACCCCGGTGGGGATACCGAGCGGATATCGATAGGAACCGGGTTCGTCATCAATCGGGACGGCACCATCGTCACCAACGACCACGTGGTTCGGAACGTGACGCACCTGCGGGTTCGGCTCTACGATGGGCGAGAACTGCCTGCGTGCGTGTTGGGCTCGGACGCGGCCACCGATATCGCCGTGCTGAAGGTGAACGCGCATGAAGCGTTGCCGGTCTTGCCACTCGGCGACTCGGACAAGGCGCGGGTGGGAGAGCCCGTCATCGCCATTGGCAACCCTTTTGGATTCAACAACAGTGTCACCGCGGGAATCATTTCGGCCAAGGAACGGGTGGTGGACCGGGCCGGCATCAACTCCCCGCCCAACACCGATAGCTATTCGTTCTTCATTCAGACCGACGCCTCGATCAACCTGGGAAATTCCGGCGGACCCTTGATTGATGCTCGTGGTCAGGTCATCGGGGTCAGCGCGGCATTTTGGGCGGGACATCCTTTGCAGCCGGCACAGGGAATCGGCTTCGCCATCCCCATCAACATGGCCAAGGCCTTGTTGCCGCGATTGCGCAACAACGGAGCCGCCCCGCGCGCTCACCTGGGCGTCGACGCCCAACCCGTGGACGCAGCGTTGGCGATTGCCTGGGGTCTGAAGTCGCCCCGGGGCGCGCTGTTGGCCAGCGTCGAAAGGCGTTCGCCGGCCGAAGAAGCGGGGCTTGAGCCAGGTGACATCGTGTTGAGCTGGGGAGATGTGCCGGTCGCCACCAGCGAAGACCTGAAGATCGACGCGCAACTCAGCATCCCGGGATCCAGGGTGCGCGTCGGGATCTTTCGCGGGGGCCGGCGCCTCGAGCGATCCATCACGATGGGCGCGGCCCCGGCGCGCGGATCGGCGACGGTGCATCCCTCTGGCTGCGCCGTGGTCGACAGGGAGGCCAGCCCCCGGAGCGACGAGCTGGTCGTGGGGGACCTGCCCCCCGAACGCGCGACCCAGTTGCCAGGCGGGCACGGCGTCATTCTGTCCGAGATCCCCACGCCGAGCGCCGCGGCCGACGCCGGCCTCCGCGTGGGCGACTTCGTGCTGCGGATCGGCCAGGTCCAGATTCGTACGTCCGCGCAAGTCGCACCCGCCATGAAGGCGTACGCCGGCGAAGTCATTCCGGTCCTGATACGCCGGGGAGGCTACGATTTCTGGGCCGCGCTCCGCCGACACTGATGACGCCGTCGCGCGGGGAGCCCCTGCAGCCCGGTTTGGCCGAAGCCGGCGGGCCGCGCATAATGACCGGCCATGCTTGACGAGAAAAGTTACCGCCGCCGTCTGGACGACACGCTGGCCAGCATCGATCACGCCTTCGACAAGGTCGATCCGGATCTGGCTGAAAGCAACTTGTCCCAGGGCGCGCTGACCATCACCATGCGGGGCAAGCAGCGGCTGGTCTTGTCCCCTCAGCCGTCTCCACGCCAACTGTGGGTCGCCTTCCGCGATCGCGCCTGGCACTTCGACTGGAACGAAGTCCGCCAGTGCTGGCTCGACGACCGGGGCCAGAACACGGAGGTATTTTCCCTGGTCGCCCAGCTCACCCAAGACTCCGCTGGCCTCACCCTCACCTTCGTCCCATCGCCCTAGTCGTTGATGCGAAATGGAATGTCGACGACCACAACGCGGGGCCCGCCGCGCGCCCGCAGCAGTGATCGAAGAAAGGCGCCGCGGTTGTTGTGCAGGATGCCCTCGTACCAGTGGCTCAAGATGACGTCGGGGATGACGACCACCACGTCCCGCCCTGGATTGTCGTTCTCGAGCGTCAGCACGTAGTCGACCAACGGCTTGTAGAAACGTCGATATTCGGAGCTGAGAACCACGAGCTTGGGCGCGACGATTCCTTCCGCGCGCGCGCGACTCCCGATCAGCAATTCCCAGTTGTCCGAGAGGTCCTCGACGCTGTCGGTTTCGGTTTTAACCTGGACGACGTGAACGTCCGCCGAGAGCCGCAGGGCAAACTTCAGCCCGTGTTGGGTCATCTTGTTCCATGAGCCCGCCGGCACCACGACGATGGGACTCTGCGCGTCGGGAATCTCGAGCGGCTCTATCGTCGCGATCTGGGTGGCGATGCCCCGATAGTGCCCGCTCACGCGCGCGAAGCAGGCCGCGAGCGCCGGGATGACCACGATGATCAGCCAGGCCCCCTCGGCGAATTTCGACACCGCGACCACCAGCAGGGTCACTCCGGTTGCGAGTGCCCCCAAGCCGTTGATCATCGCCGACCGTCGAAATCCCGGGTCGCGATGGAGCCGCCAGTGCTGGACCATCCCCGCCTGCGACAACGTGAACGCCAGCAGGGCGCCGATCGCGAACAAGGGAATCAGTCGGTCCGTCACGCCACCGAACCCAATCAGCAACCCGCCCGACAGCACGGCGAGCGTCACGATCCCCTGTGAAAACACCAGTCGTCGGCCGCGCACCGCGAAGACATCCGGCAGGAAGCCGTCCTCCGCGAGGACGCGGCACAGCCGCGGAAAGCCGGCGAAGCTCGTGTTGGCGGAAAGGGCCAGCACGGTTCCGATGGCGGCCATCGTCAGGTAGTAGAACGCGCCGCGACCGACGACCGCGCCAACCAAGATCGACAGGACGCTTTGATATCCGGCCCGACCGGGGGGGGTCGCCCCGATTCCGTAGCTGTGCGACAGAAACGCGATGCCCGTCAAGAACAGGACCAGAATCGCGATGATGGCGCCGAGCGTCCGCTGCGCGAGAACCGCCCTGGGTTTGCGAAACAGGGGAACGCCGTTCGAGACCGACTCCACGCCCGTCATCGCCGTGCTGCCGTTCGCGAACGCCCGCAGCAGAATCCAGAGGCTCGCCGCCTCGGTGGACACGCCGACANNGGGGGGCGCGACGATCGCCGCTGGGTGCCCGTGGCTGGCGATGCTCCTCGCAAGACCCAGGACCACGACGGCGCCCAGCGTCACCACGAACAGGTAAGTCGGGAGCATGAACGCGGTTCCGGATTCACGAATGCCGCGCAGATTGACCAATGTCACGATGGCCAGGATGGCCAGGCACAGGGCCAGCGTGTGGGGCAGCAGCGCGGGAACGGCCGAGACCAAGGCGCCCACGCCGGCCGAAATGCCAACGGCAACGTTCAGAACGTAGTCGAGCGCCAGCGCCGCCCCCGCCAGCAGCGCGAAAGTCGAGCCCAGATTCTCTTTCGCCACCGTGTAGGAGCCGCCCCCGCCGGGATAAGCGGCGATGGTCTGCCGATACGACACGAAGACCATCAGCAGAACCGCGACGATCACGGCGATCAGCGGTCCGATGAGGGAAAGGCCCGCGGCACCGAGAGGGATCAGCACCGTCAGGGCGGCCTCGGGGCCGTAGGCCGCGGATGACAGCGCATCCAGCCCCAAAACCGGGATGCCGGCCAGCGGGCCGATCTGCTGTTGGTCTTCTTCGATCGTCGACAGTCGCTTCCCGAGCAGCCAATCCAAAACGGCCATGGCGCGAGTCTCTTCGATCCGATCGGCGATGACCAGTACCCGTGGCCTCGGGGCCACGTTCAGGGGCGGCGCGCGAAGTGGCGCCACAACAGGATGAACAGCACGACTTGCGTGACCACGGGGACGACGCCCACGAGCATCACGTATCGTGCGAGGCGCATCACGCGGCGCACGCGCGTCACCGGTTGCAAACGATCACAGAGTCCGGACATTTCGACCTGGTCCAGATGTTCCAGGTCCCGCTTCATGGCCAGGGCGCTGTGGTAGCGCTGGTTGAGATCCCGGCTCAGCGCACGCAACGCAATCTCCTCGGCCTCCGGTGAAACGTACGGATTCACGGCGCGCGGCGCGGGCGGGTCTCCCAGGATTCGGGCACTGGCGACCACGAACGGATCGTCGCCCGGAAACGGCGCGCGCCCGGTCAGCATCTCGTAGAGAAGGGCACCGACACCATAGATATCGACGCTCTTGCGACCGCGCCTGCGCTTGATCTGTTCCGGCGCGACGTAGTCGGACGATCCGATCGCCGGTGGCGGGCCGCCCAGGACAAACCTGGACGTCGTGGCGGCGTGGGCCAGCCCGAAGTCGATCAGCCGGATGCTTCCATCCGGGCACAACATCACATTGGCCGGCTTGAGATCGTAGTGCACGAACCCGCGGCCGTGGAGGTGATCGATGGCGGCACAGAGCTGACTGGCTATGCGCAGGGCTTCGGGCCCAGACAGCGGGCGCTCGTGCCGCAGCCGATCCGAAAGGGTCATCCCGGGCACGTACTCCGTCACCACATAGCCGCGTCGCTTTTCGGAGCGCAGCGGCAAGAACTTCAGGACGAAGGGATGGTCCAATTTGAGGCCGATCTCCTCCTCGCGCTGAAAGATCGACCAGGAGCCGACGCCACTCGAAAAGATTGGGAGCGGGATCTTCACCACCACCGCCGCGCCCTCGTTCTCGAGGTCCTGGGCCTTGAACACCGTCGACATTCCACCTTGGCCGATCTGCTCGACGAGCAAGAAGCGGTCTCCGAGGGTCTGGCCCAGAGTCACTAGAACGAGACCCTCGTGCATGGCCGGTGCCACGCCGCATCCGCGATTTGGTGAAGGGTCTCGGCTTTCGGACTCTGCAAATTGCAGGAGATTGAGGGTGGATCATCCTGCTTCTTGCGGGGTCCGCGGACCGGATACGGACGTGAGGGCCCGANNGCCGCCGCCCATTCCGCCCATCCCGCCGGGCCCGCCCGCTCCGGCTCCCGCGCCGCCGCCGCCCTTCTTCTTGGGCCGCTCGGCGATCAGCGCCTCGGTGGTCAGCATCAACGACGCCACGGAAGCGGCGTTCTGCAAGGCCGCGCGCACGACCTTGGTCGGGTCGATGACACCGGCCTTCACCAGGTCCTCGTACTCCTCGGT
>PMNO01000051.1 GCA_003161835.1 Myxococcales bacterium
GCGGGTGACGGAGGCTGCGGAGGTGGAGGCGGGGGCGCCGCGGGGCGCGTGGCGAGGTACAGGCGCCCCCGCCGAGCAGCACCGCCCCGCCCAGCAAAATCAATCCGTCGTCCATAGTGTCACCTCACCTCAACGTGGCGACAAAAACCCAGTCGGTGTCGAGCTTGCGACTGGCGGCGGTCGAGCCGTTGTATCCCGTCAGCGCTGGCCAGACCGGCACCGATGGGGGGGCGGCCATGAGGAAGCCGCCGTTGATCTGCACTCCGTCGATGGACACGAACACCAGCCCCGAGCCGTACCAAATTTCGTAGGTGTGCCAATTCGCATCGACGGGAGCAAGCACAACAGCGGTGCCTGTGCCCGAGTTCGGATAGCCGCTGGCGTCGTACACAAAAACCAGGTTCGAGGTGCTTTTGACGCCGTTAAAGCCCACATAGATCGAGTGATCGTTGATTCCCTTGCAGAGAGCCCAACAAAGGAATGTCTGTCCGTCCATCGCACTGGGGAGGCGAAAGCGGCATGCCATGTAGCCATAGGACACGTCGGGACGCCACAGCGAAAAACCGGGCGAGTACGCCGCAAGCAAGCTACTGGCTGTAGCGGTTGTGTCGGTGGTAACAACCCCCCCGGGGAAAGCGGCCGATTGCGTGTTCGATCCGCCGTTCCACGTCCACCCGGACAAGTTGCCACCCGCCAGGCCGAGGCCGGACGTGCCAAAATCCATGTCCCAGAAACGGGAATGAAGGAGGTTGGGGGACAGGGCGTTTAAACGTTGCCTCGCGAGATCAAAGAGGGATGCTTCAAGCGTCTGGTAGGGGGCCAGGTTGGTCGCGGAGCCACCGAGCGATGTCGCCCCCGATCCACCGAGAGCCACAGCAACGGAAGTTGGTACCGACACGCCGGCGGCGGCCGAGGGTGCCGAGTCGAGGCCGGTCGGACCGTTGCCTGGTGTTTGTCCGGTGCGCCCCATCAGGCTGACCGCCAGAACCGCAGGTGCCGCTCGGGAACACCGTCGACCAACACGAGCACCTTTCCCGCGTCCTCTCGATCTTGCGCCACGCGCGCCGCTTTGTCGGCGGCAGACTCGCCCGTCTTGACGTTGGCTGTGTAGCTCCAGGGCGAATCCCATTGGTCTGCCCCGCCGGTCGGATCGAGCTCATCACCTGCAAGCACCGATGTCGCCACCCGGACANNTGTCGGATCTTTGGCCGTGGTGGCGTATCGCCCCTGATTTTGCGAGCCGAAATACCCGTTCCCGGCGCCCGCCGAATGAAGCAGCAGCGCGGCCACCGATTGAGGCTTGCGCTTGCGCTCCGCGAACGTGCGGCACGCCCATGCGACGCCCACCTGTCCGGCGACAGGGACGCCGCCAGCCTCACCGTTGACCATCCTGGCAAGGGCGTACTCGTCAAGCGTGAGCCCGGCGGCCGCGGCGAGCTCGCCCGGGTCGGCTGGGTTGACGCCGTCCAGGCTGACGGTGCCGTCCGGTAGCAGCTTGGTCCCTCGGAGGATCGTCACGACCACGACCCCGGCACCGGCGGCGAGGGCGAGCGCCACCACGCCACCGGCGATCGTGAGGATCGTTGTGGACCTGTCCACCTCACACCACCACCAACGGCGAGCCAGTGAGCGCGGGCGTACACTGCGCCGCGATCTCCGCCCACTCGTCATCGCAGAGCGGAGTCACCGCCTGATACCGGGTGCTCAGGAACCACTGCACGTTCGGCGCCCGCACGCCACCGACGAGGGTGCCGATGTTGGCGAGATGGAACTGCCCGATCACAGCATCGCAATCTGCAAGCACCGTTTGACTGAAACCCAGCAGGTTCGAGCCGTAGACGTAGGAGGCCGGCGGCAGATCGCCAAGCCACGTCACGCCCGGCGGCGGCTGGGTGTCCGGGATGGAGCTCGGCGCCGGCACCGTGCCGAGTAGGTTGGTCACGGGAAGGAGCACTCTTNNTAGGTGAACGACCGCGAGCCGAAATCAGCCTCGGAGCCAAGCGGCCCGCCCTTCATGCCGAAAAGGTCCGGCGACGTGGCGTTGCTCCAGTAACCCGCCTCGGGCACGGCCAGCAGAGACACCCGCACGGACACCCGCGCGTCGGGCGTCGGGACAGTGAATTTCAGCACCGTATCCGGAAACACCGTGAAGGCGTTGCGCAGATCGGCCAGCAGCACAGGTTCAGGCGTCAACCTCCGAGTCGTCATGCTGCCACCCGGCCCGGCGTCACGCGCGCGGCCGCCACCACTGCGGCCGCCACCACAGCCCCCCCGAGNNCCCCGAGAACCCACCACACCCAAGCGGGAACCACCGCCGACACGATCTGCTTGGCCTTGTCGCCGATCCACTGCGCCGCTGCTACGGTGGCTTCAGCGATTGCGTTCACGAGCTCGCCGAGATCGTCGAGAAACGTGTCCACCAGAGCGGTGGCCACCGATTCGAGTAGGGACAGATTCGAGCTCGCCTCGTTGAGTGCTTCCAAGATTTGTGGCCTCAACCCTTCATCCAGAGGATCGTCCGTGTCCGGGATTTGCCCGTACAGCCGCACCGCGTAGGCGTTCGACTGGTCTAGGAGCTCGGTGGCGGACTGCCGCACGTCGCCCTTTCCCGCGTCGCCGAAGATCCCACCGGCGACGAACGGTCCCCACGATTCGGGGCGCATGGCGTCGATCGTCTGGTACCCTCGCCGTAGATTTGCGGCCGCAATCCCGAGCGCGGCGCGCGCGTGGCGGTTCGTGACGAGGGCGGCCGCTGCTTCTCTGGTGGTGGCCATCAGTTGACCGCGATCGACACGAGGTTTCGCACGGCTTGCTGGACGGTCGAGTCCCCCCCGAGCGCGGCCGCCGCGCCACCGGCACCCGCCACCACGCGAGCTCGGCACCCGGCGACAGTCACGAAGTACGCAGCCGTTGCGCCAATTGCGGCACCGGCGAGCGCGGCGAGCACAATCTTAGTTCCCACGGCAACCTCCTATCGAGCACCCGCACCCGGGCGAGGTCAGCCGAACAGCGACGCTATCTCGTCCGTCACGTAGCCAGCTGCCGCTTTTCCCAGCTGGGAGACTGCCGCACCTCCGACGGAGGCGATGGCGTTGCCGATGCCCGAGCCCGAGCTGCCTCGTGACGGCGTGGCCGCGACCGTCGACCGTGCCGCCGCGGGTGTCGTTCGTTGATGGTGCTCGTAGATCACGAACGCCAGACCGGCACCGGCGAGCACGATCCCCACCACCGCGAGTTCCTCATTTGTCGTCACGAGGTCAACCCCGTGCCTGGCGACGCTGGACGTGTGCCTTCGGTTTCAGTGCCATCGGGAGGAACCTCAACTTCCCGGGCCGGACGCTGGCCGGATTCTTCCCGCCGACCATCTTTACCGACCACGCGAGCTCACCGCTGTTCGAGCCGAAAACGTCTCCGATCAGGCCCGAATCGCTGATCGCTTTGAGCGCGTCCGCCCAGCTTTGCGGCGCCCAACTCCTCACGTGCTGAACGAGGGTGTGGTGCATGCCGGTCGGACCGCTCGACATGGCCATGTAATAGCTCACGTCCCCGCTCACGACCTGCATCTTTGAGAGCTGGAATCCGGTCGCTTGCGGAACCAGCGGCAAGCCCTGCAGGCCCACCATCTCGGTGTTGATCCNNGAAGGGCACCGTCACTTGCGTGAGGTTCTGCGGGTCGAAGGCACCCGGTTGCCCTTGCAGGTTGCTCATTGCCATGGCAAACGCCACGCCCGCGCCCTGCTCCGAGTTCGTCATCTGCGTGCTGTTGCCGAACCCGGAGATCAAGACCTGCGTCTGCCCGGCGGCGGCAACAGTCTGATAATCGACCCACTCGACGCCCGGACCCACACGAATCTCGCCTTCGGGAAAGCACGCGGCAGACGCTCGGATCGTGCCCGTGAACGTGGCGCCCGGCGAAATTGCGGCGAGCACGGCGGCCGCCTGACAGCCCACTTCGAAAAACGCGTTCTTGTAAAGAACGGTCAGTTGGGCGGTCTGGTGGGGCTTGTCGCCGTTCCCGAGCCCGAACGGAATAAAGATCGTCTTCGAAAGGCCGCTCGCCCCGTTGGTGGTCGGGAGGCTTGGCGTGGTCGGCATGGCCAAGTTGTAGCCAGTTCCGACCGCCAAAATCGTCGGGAGCCAGTACCCTTTGACGTTCTGCGAGCTCATCGGCGAGCCACACCACGCGCCCTGCACTGAGAGGTAGTCGATCAAAATGTTGTAAAGCCTCTGATCGAAAACCACCGCGCCCGTGCCGCCGCTCTGGGTGAGGGTGCCGTTGAAGGTGAGATAGATCCCGTACAGGTAGTACGCCAGATTCCCGGCCGCGCGTGGCAGGGTGGAGAGGTAGAACCTGATCGGACTGCCCGGCGTGTACGCGGGATTATCCGTCGCTCCCGTGGAAAGGGGGAACGTCTGCAGCCCGGACATCTGGCGGATCGGCATGGCTACAGCCCGACCGCGGACTTGACGGCGGGAACCCGAGCGACGATGACGAGGACCGCCACCGACACCACTGCGGAAATCAAGATCGTTTTCATCATGGGGCGCAATCGNNGCAATCGTCGGTCGGACCGCGCCCCCGAGCCGATGCTAAAAATTCAGAATCGAAACCGGCGCCCGTCGAAGGGGCGCCCCCGCTTCAGGACCACGAACGTACCTCTCTGGGCGGGCGGCACGTCGTCGCCTGGCAGGGATTCGATCGTGGATTGTGCGTCTCCAGAGAGATAGTCGCGGCGGCGAAGCAACGCGACGCCCATTCCCGCCATGCGAAAAACGAGGATCGCGGAGCTCTGCTCAAACGCGGCCCGGGGCGCATCCTGCGGACTCTGAGTCGACCACAGAGACGAGATGCCGACCGCGCGCCCCTGGCCAAAAGCCGCGGGAATCCGCTTGCACCCGGGCAACCACTCACCGTCGGCGGCGGCGCGCCCGAGCTCATCGTAAACCACGAGACAGGGACGCCCGCGCGCCGAGAGAGCCCACGCAAACTCAGCCACCGATTCGGCATCGACCTGGACGCCCGACCGAATGTCGCCGCGAAAAACCAAGACACGCGGCTCCGCCACCGGCGGCCGCGCGGCGAGCTCCGCCACGTCTCTGCGTTCCTGACCCCTGAACCTGCACGGGACATGTTTGTCGTCAATCACCACCGCCACGCCCGGCACCCGGGCGAGGTAGGCCGCTACGATTTTTTCTGCGGCCGCCGTCTTGCCCGTGCCGCTGTCTCCGAGGATTCCGATCCGCGGTGCCTCCCCCCACCCGAGCGGGGCGAGGAGTTCCGCGGCCGCGACTGCTCCCGGTAGGACGTGGCTCGGAGCTCGCGACGCCACCTCGTCTCGGCGTCTCGGTGCCTCACCAGTTGCCACAGAGCCTCACAGGGGGGACAGCGACCGGCTCGAGAGAGCAGATCCACCGGCCAGATCGACCGGCACCCGAAATTTTGACAGCGTTCCTCACCCGGGTGCAATCTCCGATGGGACTGCGGATCGTCGGCAATCTCGGGCGAGTACCCGCATCGGCCGCACCTATGCGGCCCGGCGGACTTCTGGGCGTTGCGCATCTTCCGCCTCCCCTTGCGCCGGTGCCGGTGTGGCGCCGATCAGTTGCGCGGCCGCGATTGCCAGCCCGCCCCCCAACATGCCCCATTCCGGCCCGAGGTCACCCACCTGCGGTAGCAGGGTCGCAATCACCTGCCGGGTACACGCCACGGTCATCTGTTCGAGCACGTCCAGGCCGCGCCCCTCGACCGGGTGTGGTACCAGCCCGCGGCGCCGCGCCAACCATTGCCCGAGCATCTTGCAGCCGCTCACCCAGCCCTCTGCCACAAGGTCAAGGATTCGATCCGCCTCGGGACTCGACGGCGGCGGCGGCGGCGCCCCATCTCCCGGCGAGCTCGCCGCGGCCGCGGCCGGGGGCGANNCCACGTCGGCGGCACTCGGCGCCCCGTCATCGTCCAGATCCGTCACCCGGGCACCCGAGGCCGGCGGCTGCCACTTGCCCGCTCGGAGCAGGCGGAGCCGTTCTAGAGCGACCTTCGGATCGCGGGTGTGGAGCGAGATCGCCGGCCCGCGGACCGGCTTCCCGTACCAGCTACCGATCGGCTGGCCCTGCGTGCCCTTGCGTTTGAACGGCTGCGACCGCGGCACCCGTCACCGCGCCCGCACGATCGTCGGTGCGGCGTAGACCGCTGTCACCGTCGATCCATGGTGCTCGCCCAACATGAGCACGAGGCCGACCACCACGCCCGTGGCGGCGAGAAAAACAAACCACCCGGTCGGCGTCAGGACTGGCGGACTCATTTGACCGTGAACCCGCCACCCGGCGTCTGCGTGACGGTCAGATCCTCCGAGCCACCGAGCGAGCGGAGCCACCACGCGGCCGCTATCCCCACCGCGGCGCCCGCCACGATTCCGAACCAGTGCTTGTGATTCATGCGCACACCTCACCCGGGCGCGAGTGTATCACCGCGCCACCGGCACCGGGGCGAGCGCACCCGCCACGCCCGCCAGAGCTCCAAGCGCGGCGCTCTTCACCTTGGCTCGGCTGTTCGAGTAAGCCGCGGCTCCACCCAGCGCCGCGGCTCCGAGCACCGCCGGCAGTTGCCATGGGCCCGGGATTGCGGTCAGTGCATGCAGGGCGGCGAGCCCGGCGGACCACAGCAGCGCGGCAATCGAGAGCTTGAATTCTGACGTTGACGCCCCTGCCTTTGCCGCGTTGGTGGCGGCGGCCGCGGCCGCGGCGAGCGCGNNCAGCGGCCCGCCCGGCGGATTCTGCCGCCTCTCGGGCCGAGATGGACGAAGCAACTGCCGAGGTCGTTGCGGTCATGGTCTGGATTCCCTTCCGCTGTCGTCGTCGGGTGTCTGGATCGGGATCGATCGGGTCGGGTGCCGGCGGCGAACTTGTTGCCCTTCGAGGCGCGCCACTTGAGATTCGAGCTGCCCGATCCGCTCGCCCTTGCTGACGTTGGCGCGCCCAAAATCTCGAATCGCAGCTTCCGCGACCTTCACCCGCGTCAACAGAGCTCCCCACGTTGCAGCGAGCGCAACGACGGTGCCTAGCAGCGTGAGCCAATTGGCAGTCGACACCGGGCGGAGCCTACGCGCCCCGGCGAGCTCCGCCCGATGCTAAAAGTTCAATCGTGCTTCCCGACACCTGATCGCCCATAGGTTCCCACTCGCGTAGGCCAACGTCGGTGGTGGCCGCGTCGATGAACTTTCCGAGGCGCGCCCGCGTCCGCTTGTTTCCGACTACCAGCCCCTTGGAGAGCTCCGTCAACGTGAGGCCGGCCGCCGTGGCCGCGGCCGAAAGGATCGCGTGTTCCCGAGCCGCCACCCGGAAGGCCACGAGCGGCGTCTTGCTCGAACCTGTCGTGGTAGGTCGACCCACCGGCCGCGGACAATCGGTCAAGCAGAGGAGACAGCGGCCGCCGAACCGTCCATCGGTGAAGGCGGCACCGTCGCACCCGACGCTGTTGTGCTTCCCGTCGCCACAGTTGCAAAGTGTCTTGGTCATGGATTAGTGTTAACAGATAACAGCGCGCGCGCTACGGCAATTTTTCAGCATCGGCGGTGAGCTCCGCCTGCCGGCCGCCTGTCGGGAAGCTGTTGAGCGTGCGCTTGACGAGCTCTTCCACGTCGCCACCACCGGCAGGGTTGCCCCCGCGGCCGCTGACGACGCGGTCCCCTTCTGACGCTGGCCACCTGTGTCAAACGCGGGTCCGGTCCAGCAGCGTCAACTGCCGCTCCGCCGAGTCGAGGCGCCACAGGTACTCAACCGCCACCCGAACGGCTTTCTCCCACACGAATCCCTCGCCCCCCCAAAAGACGCGGCGCCGGTGCTCCGCCGGCAGGCGCGACCAATGCCGGGCGCAAAACACGTGCGGCGTCACGCCAGGGTCGCGGGCGGGCGGCTCGGTGGTGCACGCCCGAGCTCGGCACTTCATCCGCCTTCCCTCCCACGTCGAAGGTCCACGATCGTGGCCTGACTTTCTTGCACCGACCTGAAAGCCCCCTCTAGGATCGACTCAAGCAAAGACGCAGTCGGAACCCAGGCGCCGATCGTGAGGCTAGCTTCAGACCCGGGCGGCCCGCTCAAGATCACATACACGAATTCGGCGCCGGTCTTGGCCGCGACGTATTGCGCGGCCGCCGTGGCGTTCTGCGTTCTCTCCCACTCGGGCAACATGCCCCATTCCGGCCCGAGGTCACCCACCTGCGGCGCCGGTAATCGAACGCCTGCCGGCGGTGTTTTCGGGCGGCTCAAAAGGGCGGCTCCGCGCGGGTTTTGGCAGCCTCGCCCGGCAGCCCTTTTCCGGCGGCCTCGATCCACTCGCCGAAGCGGTGCACGACCGCAAGGAGTTGGCCGCGAGCGTGAGCCTGTTTCAACGCCTCGACCACGTCGTCAACCTGACACCATCGCCCCCCATCTTCGGCCAACTGATCGCACCCGGGGCGATCGCAAAACCCCGGGCACCGATCGGACGCCGCGCCCCCGTCGGCGTGGTAGCAACACACCCCGGCGGCAGAGCAGACCATGACGAGCGAGCTCACGCGGCCCGCTCCGCCCGCCGCGGCGGCCGCGTCCAGTCTCCGAGGGTCGCGAGTCCCACCCGCGGCCCGCCGGACGCCAGGATCGTGGCCTGGAGCTCCGGCAGCGTCAGCCCGGGGCTCATCTCGATTGCCTGCCGCTTGACGGTTGCCGCGTGTCCGGGGCGCCCGAGTCGAGTGATTCGGCGGCCCGCCCGCGACACGTGCACGCCCGTCGTCGCGATATTTTCCTTGATCCGATCCAGGGACGCGCGCGTCCGGGCGGCGAGCTCGTCTCTCTCGTGCTCGGCAAACCACCCAAGCNNATCGGGGCGAGCTCGGGACTCCCGTCGAGATCGAGGAACGCCTCACGCACGGACACGAGCGTCACGCCCCACCGGACCAGATCCGCGATCTCTGCCGCCGCTGTCGCCCGGCGGCGAGACATCCTGGACAGGCTCCACACCACCACCGCGGCGAGCTCGCCGCGCCTGGCAGCTTCCCGGCACGCCTTCCATCCGGCTCGGTTGGCCGTACCGCTTCCCGTGGCCACGTCGCGATACACGACAGGTTCCCACCCGCGCGCCGCACAGATCCGAAGGCAGTCCGGCTCTTGGTTCGCCTCGTCTTGCCTGCCGGTGCTCACCCGGAGATACACCCCCGCTTTAGGCATCCAGGGATTCAACCGGAAAACCGCCGGAAAGGGAATTTCGCCTCCCCCTCCCCGCCTCGGAGCCCTTTCCGATCCGCCGGGCCTCGGTCATGTGCCCGGGCGATCGAAGCTCGCCCCGAGAGGGGCGCACGGGCGCCCGCCCGGTGCGAGCTCGCCGCGCCCTTGAGGCGCCCCTCGATCATCCGGATCCGGATCGATCTGGGCTCGGGATGCTTTTGGGCCGGCAGTCCCGTCCCGAGTCTCCGGCAGTTATGATCCGCGCGTGCGGGCCTGGACGTTCCCGGCAGGCAAAACCCGGCCGCGGGCGCCCGATCGGGCCCGTTTCGGGTGTCCCGGACCGGCCCGGGGCGCGGCTCCGCCGGGGCTCGGTAGCCGCTCCGCTCTTCCGCGCCGACGAAGGGCCGGACTACTCGGGAGGGGGGAACACCCGCCGGGCGGCCGCGCGCACCTCGTCAGCCGTCCAGTCCGGGTGAGCGATCCGGAGCTCCAGCGCGGCCCGGTTGAAGTTCCGGGCCTGGTTCTCGGCGGCCACTTGAGCGTCGCTCCGGTCTTGCTGCCACCCGCGGCGGCCGCTCGGGGCGGCGGCTCCCTTGGACGCTGCCAGGCGCCCGGACACCCGGCGGAGCTCTGCCGCCTGCTCCCGAGCCCGCTCCGCCTCCCGCTCCCGCTCCGCCTCCCGAGCCCGCTCCGCGGCTTGGCGCGACGCTTCACGCATCTGGTCAAGATACCCCAACCGCTCGAACAGCCGCGGCGTGAACCGCCGGACCGCCGGCAGGCCGGCGAACGTCAATTCGCCCGTGCCAGGGTCGACCGACCGATCGCGCGCCTGCGGAGCACAGAGGCGCCCCCGCGCGTCCGGCGTGGTGTGCATCAGGCCGGCCCGGGCGAGGTCGTGTAGTGCTTCCTCGACTCGAGACAGGTTGAGGCCGGACCTCGAGGCGANNCACCCGGACGATCGCCTCCCGCCGGTCTGACCGCCGGACGCGATCCGAGTCGTGGATCTGGAGCTCGGGAAACTCTCGGCTGTGGTGGAAGATCCGCTCTGACAGGTTCACGAGCTGCCGGAGCACGAAATGCAGCCGCGGCGGCAAAGCATCGTGTGTCCCGAGGCGCGGCCGCGCCCGATCGTGTCCGCACCTCGTGCGGTAGGTCGTGCCGTTGCGCCGCTGGCCGTGCGGCAATCTCACGAGGNNCGGAAGCGGGCCGCCGAGGGCCCGCGCCAGATGCGCCCGGGTTTCCTCGACGCCGAACACCTGCACCAACGCCCCAACCACCTCGGCAAAAAGCTCGCTCGCGTCACTGTCGACCGTGAGCGAGCACCCGCCGCACCTCGTGACCTGACACCGGCCGTCCGGCCCGCCGGCCCGCATGATCGTGCAACTGCGGGAAAAATCCACCTTGCGGGCGCAATGCTGGCAGCGGACAACGCCCGTGCCGTCGATCGAGACGTAGATCTCACCGTCGCGGTCCGTCGTCATCGACGGCTCCAAACACGAGGGATTTGACCGCCGGGGCGGTCTGAATCAGTCTCTATGTCTGGTTGACCGTTTCTGCGCATGTGGTCCGATGCCCCGGACCGCTGCGTAGCCGACCACTACCACCCTTGGCCGGGTGGTAGTGGTCAAACGGCGACCGTTACCACGAACCCTACATCGCCCGCAAAAGCAATCAACTTTCGCGCGGCGGTGCACGACCGCGACACGGCTTCCCCCCCCGGACCTTGCCCTTCGGGGGGGGCGCCCCTTTCAAGACGTTGGCGGCGGCTCGGACGGCGGCGGTGCCGGCACCGGCGGCGGCTCCGCGACGTACAGCGACGCGAATTGCTCAGGGGTGTACGCCCGGAGCTCCCCGAGCTCGGACGCCACCACGTAGCTGCCAGCGGCCGCGTTGACCATGCCTTCATCAGTGGCAAAGTGCGCGGCCGCCTCTTGAATCCAGTAGGCCAGCGTCGGCACCCGGACGGGAATCGTCTCGACCGTCGACTCGACCACGCCCGTTGCCGCTGTCCATGTGCGTACTGTCAGAGTTGCCAATTTCAGCCTCCCCTTAAACTCGGTACCGAGTCCACTGTATGCCCCTAGAAGTGCGCCCGCAATCGGGCGGCCACCAGGCTGCCGCGGTTGGCGGCGGTCGGCAGGACCAGGGGCGCCGAGGTCTTGCCGAGGCCGACCATGGCCGACGTCACGAGCACCGCCCGCGTCGCCGGCGGATCGGGTGGCAGCACCGGCGGCGCACGCGAGGCGGTCGGGGGCGGAGCTCCCCGGACAGGCGCGACCACCACCGTCGCGAGGCCGGACTGCGCGCCCTTGATTGCGGCGACGCGCGCAGCCCCCGCCGGCGTCGCGTTGCCGCTCGCATCCCACGGCCAGGCCTTCGAGGCGACATCGTAGGTGAGGCCGCACGTCTGCCAGTCGTTGATTCTGAACAGGCGCTTGCAGTTCGCGACGTCGTTGGGGAAGACGTCCTTGTTGTTCGAGGCTCTGCCGAGCTTCGAGCTCCCACCACCGAAGAAATCCCCCACCGCGCCCAGCCCACTGTCGATGGCTCCGCTCACGGTGGAGGCGACGGTTGANNAGGGATGGGGATCAGAGACAGACCACCTGTCAGGACAGCGACCGTCGCTTTGCCCGGATCTGTGACCGTCTCAACCACCTTGTCGGCGACTTTCTCCGCCACGTAGGAGACGGCCTTGGCTCCGCTGACAGCGCCGTGGGCAACCGCCTCGGCTGTCGCCACCGTGCCCTCGACCACCGCCTTTCCCCCCTGGTACACGTAGTGCGCGACCGTCGGGAGCAGGGTGCAGACGTCGCTCCCGAGCTCATTCGATATCCCTGCCGTCGCTTGCGGCGGCGCCCCGTACGCGGCGCCCGTCGCCGTTCCCGCGGCGCCGAGCAGAGCTGAGCACCCCTTCTGAAACGCGGAGGCGCCTCCACCCGAGGTCACGCCCGGCGCGGGTGACGGAGGCTGCGGAGGTGGAGGCGGGGGCGCCGCGGGGCGCGTGGCGAGGTACCAGGCGCCCCGCCGAGCAGCACCGCCCCGCCCA
>PMNO01000131.1 GCA_003161835.1 Myxococcales bacterium
CCCGAGCGTAGCTCACCATCATGGCGGCGGCGAGGCCGTGCCGAAGATCTGCAATACCAGCCTGGGGGTGGGCGGCGTCCGAGCAAGGTAACCCGCTCGGATTTGTTACCCCCTCGTAACCAGGCTGTCTGGCGGGGCCCAAGAGGCAGGCGGCTTCTGGCCGGCACGATTGTCGCTAAGTCTGTGCGACGAGGGTCGCGAACTGCAACGGGTTCAAGCTGGAAATCGCCTTTGTACCGAGCTTCTCGAATGTTGAAGAACCGCCAGTGCGACGGTGGGCGGGAGCGCCGCTTGCGAAGAGCCAGGTTCTTCGCGGTTGGACTATTAATGGCTGCAGTCGCATCGGCCTGCGCTCACCAGGAATCAGCCGCGCCCGCTCAGCCATCCTTGAAGGCGCAGGAACCGACGGCGGAGGCGGAGGTGCCGATGTCGCGGGACAAGTCAGCGCCAGGCGCGCGCGTGGGGGAAGAGAACCACGTCCTGGAGGCGAAGTGGACCGACGTGGTCGTGAAGGCGCGGAAGGACGGCAGTGATGTCACCACCGCGATAAAGGTGGTGCAGCCGAAGATCCGGATCTTTCACGCCGGCTCCTCGAGGCAGGACGACGCAGAGAAGAATGCCCAGGAAAAGAAGACAGAAAAGGCGGCTCCCGCAGAGCCGAGCGTGGCGGTGGATTTGGCTCGGTTGCTTGCGCAGATAACGCCTGCCGAGATCGACCATATCGACATCCTCGACGGTCAGGCCGCTTTCATCGATACCAGCCGGAAGGAACGACCGGAGCTCTGGTTGCACGAGTTGCAGCTTTCTGTCGAAAATCTCACCACGCGCGTTCGGTTGACCGGAGGGCGTCCGATCCTGTTGACCGCGACGGCCGTCGTGGCGCGCAGTGGCTTCCTGTCGCTCTTCATCACCGCCGATCCCTTCGAAAAGGGCCTGACATTCTCGGGGCGGGCGGCGGTGGTTGGCCTGCAGACCGCGGAGCTCTATCGATTCATCGAGCCGGCCACCCAATTGCACGCTCCTCAAGGCACCGTTGATATCTTCGTCGAGTTCGATTGTCGCAACGGCGAACTGACGGGGGGTGTGAAGCCGGTTCTCAAGAATGTGAAGATTCGCGCGCATGACAAGAACCCGTTCACGGTCCTGAAAGCGTGGGCTATCGATATGGCCATCAAGTTGTTCTCCGACCGAGTCGAGGGGCGAAACGCGGTGACGACCGTCATTCCCATCAAGGGCACATTGACCGGTCCTGACATCCAGCTCTGGCCCACCATCTTCGGCGTGTTGCGGAATGCCTTCGTGGAGGGCCTGACCTCCGGATACGCCTATCTGCCCCCGCCCACGGCGGAGAGGAAGGAGGGAGTCTTGAAACAAGCCGCGAAGGCCCTCACGGGAGGTGAGCCTCCCAAGGCGCAACCCACCGGCGACGGTGCGGGCGCCCCGCCGCCGCCAGCCGAGACGTCATCCCCCACCCAGAGCCAGAGCAATTCACCCCCGGCGGCGCCATGATGGTCGAACCTCTCTTCTGTCGCCTGGCGCGCGGTGTCCTTCTGGTCGGCGGATTGCTGGTCAGCGGATTGCTGGTCGGCGGGTGCGCGCACACGCGCCAACCCCCGCCCCCGCCCGCTGCCGTAGCGCCGACCAAGCCCGACCACGAACAGGCGCTGGAGACGGAGATTCCGATCGCCAGCACGCCGCAGGGATTGATGAAGGATGGCGCGGAGGAGAAGATCCAAAGGCGCCTCCGGGCAAAGGGCTTCTTGCCCGCCGCACAGAGCACGAAGGGGCAACTGGACCAGCCCACGCGCGAGGGCCTGCGCCGCTATCAAAAGAGCGAAGGCCTGCCCGCAACCGGTTTGCCGAGCTACGAGACGGTCAGCCACCTGGGTCTGAGCTTGGATGCGATCTTTCACACGACCGCGCACCCCAAGGATGTTTCCGCGGGCCACTCCGGCGCCGAATAGGGCCGTCCGCCCTGGCCGCCAGCTCCTATTGTGGACCCTTGGGCTTCGATAGAGCGGTCACCACGACCTTGCCGTTCTTCCACCTGACGTCGCCGATGAACTGAGGATCGCCGAGAGTTCCGGCGAGTTGCGCATCCGCGGTGACCTGCCCCCCCAGGGTCTGCGTCCGCTCATTGAACTGCGAGAGCCACCCCACCTCCAGATCGCGGGCCAACACCTTGCCATGCACGGGCAGCTCTTTGATCACCAGTCCCTCGCTCACGCCCGGATAGGCGAGGTTCACCCGTGCAATGGCCTTGACCTGGAGGCTGCCGCCCCGGGCGAATGAGAAATCCATGTCAGCGCGGGCCGCGCGCTCCGCGTAGGTCAGATGAATTCGCCCGTGTCCCAGGTCCACCGCCGCCTTGGTCACGGTCCGGGCCTTGTTCGTCGTGGATTTCAGCTCGAGCTCGCGCGCAGTCAGCACGAGATCGACCTTGGGATTGTCGGCGCCGCCGGTGACCCCCACGCTCAGGGCGAGACGGCCGTCGGCCGTTGGCTTCAGACCCGCGATGCGAAGGGCTTCGGCCAGATCGATCCGCGTGACGTCAATGCGCAGATCCAGCGCCTCCCGAGGAGCGAGGAGATCGACCGGCAGGTGAAACTGGCCATCGATGGCCGCGACAGGCGCCTCGATCGAGAGCTTTCCGTCAACGCGCTGATCGGCGAGCGCGGCATCGAGGCTGGCGTTGATCGGCGCGATCTCGCGCACGCGCCCATTGGCCAGGCGAATCTGGGCCGCGACCTTGGGATTTGTGGTCTTGCCGTCGGCTTTGACGTCGATGTCCAACGTTCCCCTCAGCTTCAACTCTGCTTTAACCGCGAGGGCCGGAAGCGCGGCCAGATCGAATTGACTCAGAACCAGCCGCGCCTCGAGGTCCGTGCCCTCCTGGAGGTAGTCCAGCGAGAGACGCTGTTCCTGCGCGCGGATCAGAAGATCTCGCAGAGACACCTTCTGTGCCTCGACTCGAAGGTGCGCTGTTTTCTCGGAGGTCCACTCCGACTTCGGATAGCGCAGGGTCATTCGGGTCAGGGCCAATCCGTGCTGGTCGTCGTCCAGACGGCCCGCCATCATCAACGCGATCGGCGCCGGCGATGCCAGCCCCGCATCGAGCGAGACGTCCTGCTGGCGCAGGCGGCCGGCAAGCTCGACCTTGCCGAGGGTAGTGGTACCGACAGTGAGGGAGGCGACGCCGACGTGAAGGTCGCCCTCGTTTGGCGCGTGTGAGGGTCGCGTGACATGGCCATCGAGCGACAATCCCCTGATGACCGTGGTGGCGAAGCGCAGGCGCTCGAACGCGCCCTTGGCGTCGAGACTCCAGCTGGCGGGGGCATTCGCCATGGGCGCGGTCGCGACCAGATCGAGCCGTCCTGCGCCGGCCGCCGCGGGGAGCTCGGCCGCGCTGAATGCCTGAGCGGCCTTGACGGTGCTGGCCAGGTCCGTGAGGGCGAGGTGGGCCCTCAGGCGAACTTCGCCTGGCTTGCCAACACCAACACCATCACCATCACCCTCACCCTTATCCGGACCGCCCTTTGCGGTGACCTCCAGCCCGGGAATGGCCAGCAGGAGATCGAGCACGGGAACCGCGCCCGGGTGCGCCTGCAGATCGAGGCGCAGCGGTCCCCAGTCCAGGCCGGTGATCGCTTGCTGGGGAATCGCGACCGCCGCGATCGCATCGGAGCGCCAGAGCTGATCGCTGTTCAGATCACCGCGGGACTTGATGGTGCCGCCCAGCACCCCGCCGTCCACGGAGAAATGAATGGCGGGCCCACGGACGCGAGCGTCCGCGACCAACAGCAGCGGCCCGGCCAGCGGGGCCACATTTTGCCCGTTCAGGCGCACAGCCATGTCCAGCGAGCCGTTGCCGGTGGCGTAACGAACACTCAA
>PMNO01000351.1 GCA_003161835.1 Myxococcales bacterium
AGCAGCGCGGTGTCGATCGCGTTGGCGTCGGCGGGCGTCAGCCCTTCCAGCGCCGCGGGAACCAGGTGCTCCGGGCGAATCCCAAGTCCGAGCAGCATGGCCTGCGCCACGGCCGCGCGCTGAATCGCGGCGGTCACTCGCGCGATGTCCGCCAGTGACTCGAAGGGCCGTTCGCCCGCGGATGGCGGATCGTCCATGAGAGATGAATACAAGGGGCGGCTCTTGCTCAGGGCGGCCAGCACCGTCGCCTCGGGCTCCTCCACCAGATCCAAGTGCGCGAGCGTGGCGAATGGACCGCGCCGCGCCAGCGCGTGCCCGAGGGCCCGGACCTTGCCTATCAACGACACTCCCAGCCGAAACAGCCGCATCACCGGCACCGTGCGAACGGCATCCACGGCGCGATCTTCGTCGACGGCGGCTCCGCCCGCGCGGGCCAGAAATTCTACCGCCAGATCCAGGGTACCCCGCATGCGCGACATGCCGGCCGCCACCGCTTCGTCGTCGGCAGGGTCGACACGGTCAGCCGCCAACAGCCGATTCGCCAGGGCAACGAGCGCAAAATGAAGCTCNNATGCCGGGGGCCCGCAAGAGATCGGGCGGCGGCTCGTCGCGCTTGTCGGCCTCGTCGTAGGAGCGCGGCCGAATGCGCGTGCCCGGCCGCAGCTCGCCAATCTTGACGCTGGCCGGGTCGAGCTCGCGGTAGATCTCCAGCGCCTCGATGGCGTCGATGAATCCCAGGTCCGCCATGCGTCCCTGGCGCCAGCGCAAAGCCATCTCCTCGAGTTCCGAATCGAGTTCAGCCTTGGCGGCGACCAGGATGCGCCGGCAGAAATTCATGTCCGACCGGTANNTCGGGGCGGGGCCGGTACCCCATGACGTCCAGAACGAAGAGGCGGTCGGGCGTGGCGTAGAACGTGCCTTCCGGCTCGTCCGGTGGCTCTTCAATCGAGACGTCGTAAATCCGGGCGCCTTTGCGAATCAACAGACCAATCAACTCCGTATCCAGACCCTTGACCCAAGCGCCGACAGTCTCGAACGGCATCTCCGCCATGACGTCGACCCATTCCTCCAGGCGTTCGGGCAGCAGGCGGTCACCCGACCAAAGTCCGAAGTCCAGCACCACCCTGATCTGTTCGGGCCGGGCGTACGCCAGGAGATCCCGCGCCTCGCGCGGATCGTCTTCGCGCAGCAGGTAGTACAGCTCGTCGCCGGGCAGCGCCCGGATCGCCTGTTCCGGGTGCGGCTGCGCCATGAGTGCGTCGATGCGTCGCATGCGCCGGCCGCGCCCAAGTCGCGCGCGGTAGCGCGACAGAGCAATCACGTTGTCCTTGGTGTCGGAGGCCCGGGGTCGATCGTCGTTCATTTGGGTGGTTTGTTCTCTTGGTTTGCTATTGTCGCACGTACGGCCGCGAAACCCGGTCTCGCCGCTGGGAACTCCCATGCTGTCGCAGGTCCTTCGTACCATCAGAAGCCACGTTCTGCTCGGGGCAGGTGATCGCCCCGGAGTGCTGTGTGCCGTTTCTGGCGGGCCAGATTCGATGGCCTTGTTGGCCTGCCTGTGGGAGTTGGCGCCCCGCCTGGGCCTGGAACTGGAGGTCGCCACGGTGGATCATGGGCTGCGTCCGCAAGCTGCGGCCGAGGCGGCCCTTGTCGCCCAGCGCGCCGCGGATTTGGGGTTGCCCTTTCACCTGATTCGCGTGGACGTGGCGGCGGCGCGGCAGCCGCGGTCGCGAGCCGACAAGGAGGTGCCCGCGCCTCGGGATCGGGGTGGCGTTCAGGAGGTTGCGCGCCGGTTGCGGCTCGGGGCGCTGTCCGATCTGGCCGCGCAACGCGGACTCGATCGCATTGCGCTCGGCCATCAAGCGGACGATCAGGCGGAGACCGTCTTGTTTCGCATCCTGCGCGGCACCGGCCTGAAGGGCCTGGCCGGCATTCCCTACGAACGCGGCCCGTTCATTCGCCCGCTGCTGGACGTGACGCGCGACCAGATTCTCAGGTATCTCGACCGGAGAAGCTTGCCGTATGTGGTGGATCCATCCAACGCGGACCTGCACTATGCGCGGTCCCGCCTTCGCCACCGGATCTTGCCACTCTTGCGCGAGGAGAATCCACGGGTCGATTCGGCCCTTCGTAGGCTGGCGAGCGCGGCAGCCGAACGGGTGACCCTCGCGCCTGGCCTGCCGGACGTCTTGGGTTCGGGCGTCCATGTCCCTACCCGGGTCATCGCGGCGATTGAGTCCGCCGCGCGCGAAGGTCACGGGACGCGCAGCTACGACCTCAGAGGTGGCCGGCAAGTCACGGTTTCCTACGGACGCGTGAGCCTGACGGCCGTGAGCGGTGACTCGGCTCCTCGACCCGCGGCCGCGGCCTTCGCCCCGGGCGCGCGAGAACCTTCGATGGCTCGGACCCACGTCACTATCCCGGGTCCCGGGACGCACCCATTCGCCGGTGGGCGGGAAATCGTGGTCCGCGAAGAGGAGGCCCCCATCCCGCCGGTCGCTGCCGGTCAACAAGGCCACGAGGGCAAGGGCGGCGCCGCGCGGGTGCAATGGGCCTGGTTCGACGGCGCGGGATTGTCCTGGCCCTTGGTCGCTCGCGTTCGACGACCGGGCGATCGGATGCGGCCCCGAGGGGGAACGGGCAGTCGCAAATTGTCCGATCTGCTGATCGACGCGAAGGTCCCCCGTCGCGAACGGGCCGGGCTACCCGTGGTCACGACAGCGGATGGACAGCTGTTGTTTGTACCCGGTGTGCGTCCCGCACGCACTGGTACGCCGTCCGTCGCGACGAAGAGGTGGATTGGCCTGGCGGTCGTTCGAAATACGGATCATGATGCCTTGCATGAGTGCTTTGGTTGACCGCCCGATCGTCCGAGGCAATACTCAAACGTATCCGTATAAGAACCGGCTGCCCGCGGAGCCGGACCGAGGGGGAGGGGGCAGGAGATGACGGGGTCAGGGAATGACAAGGTTGGGACGCGGCGGCTGGCTTGATTTTCGGGTTTAGATGAAAGGAATGCGCGTGCGCCAGGGACATAAAACCTTCCTCGTTTGGGTGATGTTGATCTTCGCCTTCTTCGTGGTCTATCAATTTCTGAGCGGCAGCCGCCCAGACGACCATCGATTGGCCTTCTCGCTGTTCATGCAGGACGTGGAGCAGCACCCCGAGAAGTTCAAGGCAGGGGCGTCGATCCAGATCCGAAAGTCGCAGGACGCGGCTGACTTTCGCGGTCAGCTTGCGAGCGGGGAAAGTTTCACCACGACGGGCCTCATCAGCGACAAGGTGCTCGAACGGCTGGACAAGGGCCACCTGAACTACGACGTCGTGAAGGAACAAGAGAATTCGTTCTGGCAGCAAGTTCTGGTCACCTGGCTCCCCATGGTGGTGCTGGTGGTCTTGTTCTTGTTGTTCATGCGTCAGCTTCAGGTCGGCGGCGGAAAGGCCATGAGTTTCGGCAAGAGCAAGGCGAAGCTTCTGTCCGAGAATCAAAAGAAGATGACGTTCGCTGACGTTGCGGGCGTCGAGGAAGCCAAGGACGAGGTCGAGGAGATCATAGCCTTCCTCAAAGACCCCAAGAAGTTCACGCGTCTCGGAGGCCGCATTCCCAAGGGCGTCTTGATGATGGGACCTCCCGGGACGGGCAAGACCTTGCTCGCGCGGGCCATCGCCGGTGAGGCGGGCGTCCCCTTCTACTCGATCTCGGGTTCGGATTTCGTCGAGATGTTNNGAGATCGACGCCGTGGGCCGCCATCGCGGCGCGGGGTTGGGCGGTGGTCACGACGAGCGGGAACAGACGCTGAATCAGCTCCTTGTCGAGATGGACGGATTCGAATCGAACGAGGGCGTGATCCTGGTGGCGGCCACCAACCGTCCCGACGTTCTGGATCCGGCGCTGCTGCGTCCGGGACGCTTCGATCGCCGCATCGTCGTCGCGCGACCCGACGTCAAAGGACGCCTGGGCATTCTCAAGGTCCACACCAAGAAGACTCCACTTGGTCAAGGCGTGGAGCTGGAGACCATCGCTCGAGGGACCCCTGGATTCTCGGGGGCCGACCTGGAAAACCTGGTCAACGAGGCGGCTCTCCTGGCCGCCCGCGCTGACAAGGATCGCCTGGAGATGTTCGATTTCGAGATGGCGAAAGACAAGGTCCTGATGGGTCCGGAGCGCCGGTCCATGGTCATCAGCGACAAGGAAAAGCGCAACACCGCGTACCACGAGGCCGGGCATGCTCTGGTCGGCAAGATGCTGAAACACACCGATCCCATCCACAAGGTGACGATCATCCCGCGTGGGCGGGCCCTGGGATTGACCCAGCAGTTGCCCATCGAGGATCGCCTCAGCATGTCGGCGGACGCCGCGAACGATCACATCGCCGTGATGATGGGCGGTCGCCTGGCCGAGGAGATTATTTTCGGACAGCTGACCACCGGGGCGTCCAACGACATCCAACAGGCCACGGACATGGCGCGGCGAATGGTGTGCGAGTGGGGCATGTCCGAGAAGCTCGGCCCCTTGCATTTCGGCAAGCGCGAAGCCGAGGTGTTCTTGGGCCGCGATTTCAACGATGGTGGCAAGGAATACAGCGAGCAGACAGCCATCGAGATCGATGCCGAGGTCCGGCGCATCGTCACCGAGAACTACGGGCGCGCCAAACAGGTCGTGCTGGACAATCTGGACAAGCTGAAGGTCCTTGCCGATGCGTTGCTGGAGTACGAGACCGTGGATGGCGTCGAGATAGACACCTTGTTCACGGGTGGCCACCTGGATCGCAAGCCTTCGACATGGGCCTCGGCGGGAGCCAAGGTTCCGCCCGAGAAGCGACCGTCCCCAGCGGAGCGCCCGTCGCGTCCCAGCATCTTCGCGCCACCGCGGCCGCTCCCGGATCCTGAGAAAGCGTAGAAAGGCGCCCTCCGCCCGGCCGCGGGTGGACGGGCCGGCCTCCTGACGCCGCTCGGCGCTGTTGCCCGCGGCACGTCGGCGCCGGCCCGGCCTCGGGCATACGGACGATGTTCACGACGCCGCGCAACCGCTGCCTGATAGTGGGCGTGCTGAATTGCACGCCTGATTCGTTTTCCGACGGAGGCCGTTTCAAGGACAGCGCCGACGCGGTGGCCGCCGGATTGGCGATGGTGGAGGCGGGCGCTGACTGGCTCGACGTCGGGGGAGAATCGACCCGCCCGGGTGCGGTACCAGTCGCCGTCGAAGAAGAGATACGGCGTGTGGTCCCGGTGATCGGCGCTCTGGCCGCCCGGCTCGGCGCGCGCGCACGGCTTTCGATCGACACCTACAAGGCGGAAACGGCCGGCGCGGCCTTGGCCGCTGGAGCGACCGTCGTCAACGACATATCGGGAGGTCTGCTGGAGCCCGGGCTTCTTCCGGTCGCGGCCGCGGCCGGCGCGGGCATCGTGGTTGGCCATCTGCGCGGGGCGCCCGCGACGATGATGAATGGCGTTTCGTTCGTGAATGTCGTGTCCGAGGTGATCGTTGAATTGCGGGAACGGGTCGCGGCGGCGCGGGCCGCCGGGTGTTCGGAGATCTGGGCCGACCCGGGCATCGGCTTTGGCAAGCAGCTCGAACACAACTTGGCGCTGCTCAGGGAGCTGCCGACCCTCTGCCGGGAGATCGGAGTCCCCCTGATGCTGGGCGTATCGCGGAAGGCATTCCTCGGGCAGATCACGGGAAAACCCGCCTCCGAACGCCTTTTCGCGACGGCGGCGGCCGTCAGCGTGGCCGTCTGGGGGGGCGCCAGCGCGGTACGGGTTCACGACGTGGCGGCAATGCGGGACGCGGTCCTGGTTGCGAATGCGATAAGATGCCGGACCCATGAGTGATGACGAGACGCGCAAGCTGTTTGGTACCGACGGTATTCGGGGAGTGGCCAACCAGGATCCCATGACCGCCGAGGTGGCGCTGCGGTTGGGGCGTGCGGTGGCGCGGAGGTTCAAACACGCGGGACGACGGGCGGGTCGGATCGTGATCGGCAAGGACACCCGTTTGTCGGGGTACATGCTGGAGAGCGCGCTCCAGGCCGGAATCGTTTCGGCGGGTGCAGATGTCATGTTGGTGGGTCCGCTTCCGACACCCGGAATCGCGTTCATCACGTGGTCCATGCGCGCCGACGCCGGAGTGGTGATCAGTGCGTCGCACAATCCCTATCAAGACAACGGGATCAAACTGTTTGCCGCCGATGGCTTCAAGTTGCCGGACGAGGTCGAAGCCGAACTGGAACGGATGATGGAGCTGGGCGAGGGCGCCGGGACGACGGTCCCCGATGCGATCGGTCGGGCCGTTCGGATCGACGATGCGGCTGGCAGATATGTGCAGTTCCTGAAGAACGTCTTTCCCAAGGAACGGACCCTGGACGGCATCAAAGTCGTCGTGGATTGCGCGAATGGCGCCGCATATCACGTCGCGCCGCAGGTTTTCGAGGAACTGGGCGCCCAGGTGATCACCATCGGCGTCGAGCCCAACGGGCGCAATATCAACGATCACTGCGGGGCGATGTACCCCGAGCGGATGGCGGAGGAGGTGCGGCGGTCAGGCGCGGCCTTGGGCGTGGCCCTGGACGGGGACGCGGATCGCCTGATTCTGGCCGACGAAAAGGGACAGATCGTGGACGGCGATCAGGTCATGGCGCTGCTCGGGACCCGGATGCTGGCCAAGGGCACCTTGCCCGAGCGGACAGTCGTGGCGACGGTCATGTCGAATCTGGGGTTGGAGCGGGCCCTGGCGGCGCGGGGGGGCAAGCTGATGCGGACGTCCGTCGGCGATCGCTACGTGGTGGAGGCGATGCGCGAGGGTGGCTTGATCCTGGGCGGCGAGCAATCCGGACATATTATTTTCTTGGACCATGCTACGACCGGCGACGGGACAGTGGCGGCGTTGCGGGTTCTGGCGGTGATGCTCGACGAGGGCCGTCCCCTGTCCGAGCTGATCGGGGGCGCGATGGTGCGCTATCCGCAAGTCCTGGTGAACTTCGCGGTCGCCCACAAGCGCCCCCTCGATGAGCTGCCCGACGTCTGCAGGACGATCAGTCAGGTCGAGATGGCGCTGGGGGCCGAGGGCCGCGTGGTCGTCCGGTATTCGGGAACCGAAGCCAAGGCCCGGGTCATGATCGAGGGCACCAACGAGACCTTGATTCGCGCGCACGCCAACGACATTGCGCAGGCCATTCAGCAGGCCCTGGCCTAGCGCCCAGGGTCCCCGGGTCTCGGGGGCCGACGCTATACTCCCGTCTACCCACAATGGCCCCCCGCCTCTACGTCAACATCGATCACGTCGCCACGGTGCGCAACGCGCGCGGCGG
>PMNO01000475.1 GCA_003161835.1 Myxococcales bacterium
CCCCTCGAGCTTCAGGTGTCCGTCGACAACCAAACGTTCACGACCGTGGCCACCACCAAGAATCCGTTCATGGACGATTTTCCCTGGCGCGTCCGGCTGCGCCGCCGACCGGCGCGCTACGTGCGCATCTACAACCCCTCGGACACGCCGAAGAACATCGTGATCAACGAGCTGGAAGCCTATGGCCGCTAGAGGCCCGTGGTCCCTGGGCCGCGTGCGACCGGGCACCCTGGCCCGGCTGACGTACGTGACGTTCCTGCTGGTCGCGATCCTCCTGGCGATCCGCTGGACCACCGGGGCGCTCGATCAGTACTTGCCCAAGGATTGGTCACACGCCCACGAGTATGACGGCCTCAACGACTGGACGATGGCCCGGCTCTACCTGCGGGGCAAAAATCCGTACACGCCCGAATCTCTCGCGGAGATGAAGATCAATGACGTCGGTCATCCGCCGACGACGGCGTTCTGGTTCGTCCCGCTGGCCCCGCTCGACAAGGCGATCGCCGCGGAGATCATCGATCTGACCACCTGGTTCCTGCTGGTGATTCAACTGTATCTGTGCGCCAAGCAGCTCGGGTTCCCGGCACCGCTCGCCGTGACGGCGCTGGCGTTTTCCTGGTTGTTGACCACGGATGGCATGACCATGCACTGGCATGCGGTCCAGCTCTCGGAGCANNGGCGTGATGACCGCGACCTACGGTTTTTCCTGCTGGCCGCTGTTCTTGAGCCAGCAGCAGGCCATCACCCGTCGGTGGATGGGTAGCGTCAGGAACGCGAGCCTGCAGGGGATCATCCTGCGCGCCATTTCGCCTATCTGCGAGGGGGATGTCGTGCCCCGCACCTCGGCGACCGTGATCGCCACCCTCGCGGGGATCATGATCCTGGCCCTCGCGGCCTTCATGTGCCGGCGTGCGCTCGCTCACGCCCGCAAGGTCGATCCGAAGTCCATCGACGTCCCTTATGCCCTGTTCAGCGTGCTGGCCGTCTTTCTCAATCCCTGGATCTGGGAGCACTACCACGTGTTCCTGATTCTGCCGGCGTTCATCGTCCTGGCCGCGTTCTTCGCTCCGTTCCGCAGGAGCCTGCGGGCGTGGCTGGATGAAGAGGCGCCGGGCAAGGCGCTGGTGCGCGATGGGCTGAGCCTTGCGATCGTGCTGGTGGGGCTGGGCGCGGTGATTCGGATCTTCAGCACCAGTGTGTATGCCAAGATGGCGCTGGAGGCGATCTGGAGGACTCACCCGACGCCCTGGTACCATCACCAGCTGCACCTCATGGAGGTGTTGAACTGGCTTCCCTGGGCCATCATGGTCATCCTGTGTCTGTTCGCGGCATGGCGTCTTTCGCCGGACCGGTTGGGGACGCCCACGTCGGACGGCAAGATCCCGTAAGTATCCCGTCGGACAGATAGTGCGCTCCGTGGCGGGCGTGTAAGATGCACTTTCGTCTTCCCCCCACTGCAATCGAGGCCGGTGGCGCTGCCGGTCGGAAGGAGACTCGAATGACCCTGGATAACCACGCGGACGTAACGGTGCGCGCGATCGCCATCGGGCTTCTCTTCACGGTGGCCGCGTGCGGTGGTGGCAGCTCGGCAAAGCCGGGCGGCAGCGGAGGCAGCAACGGGAGCACGGGCGGCGCCACGGGAGCGGTTGGCGGCGGGGGGGGGAGTTTTTCGGGCACGCCTGTTCAGCAATGCAACCAGCTCTCGAAGACCATATGCACGCGCAACGCACAATGCACGTCGATGACGGCCAGCACCACGTGCGAGCCAGTGTTGAACCTGGAATTCGGCTGTGATCGGGCCACTGGCACCGACTTCACGAGTTGCCTGGGGGACACGCAGATCGTGAGCTGCTCCTCGCTGTTCCCAAGCGGCGGACTCGCTTTGCCCGCGGCGTGCAACGATCCGCTCATCGCCATCCCCCTGAGCGACGCACAGAACAAGTGCTACGCCGTGGTCGACCAGCTCTGCGCGCGGCTCCTGCAATGCGAGGGACTACCCACGACGGTGGCGAACATCCAGCCTTGCGAGGACAGCGCCACCTCGGACGTACAAAATGGGTTTCCCTGTCTGCTGGCGGTGTCCGCGGGGGCTAGCTATTCGGCATGCCTGGCGGGGCTGCCGATGCTGGCGTGCCCGAGCTCGGGGGCCGATGGCGGCGCCGACGCCGCGGTGGTGCCCGTCGCCGACGGTGGGATGACGATGGCCTCGGTCCCAGCCTGCGATACCGCGATCAACTTCGGTCCGTAGGGCGGCCCCGCGCCGGTCGGGAGTCAGGGTCGGAGTCGGATCAGAACACGGCCTGCAGGCCAAACGTGGGGATGGTGACGAGCGCGGTGTCCGGCTGGCCGCGCGATTCGTTCCAGCCCACGGCTTCACGCTGCAGCGAGATGTTCAGCCAGTCGACGTAAAAATCGAGGTACCAGGTGTCGAAGGCCTCGCGCTTTTCGATGCGGAAGTCGACGCGCCAGAAATCGGGCAGGCGGTTCAGGTTGCGGTCCCGCGCGGCGAGCTGGAATCCGTTTGTCGTCGCGNNGACGACGGTGTTGACCAGCTGGGTTTGATCGAAGTCGGCGGGCCGCCAGCCCGCGGTGGGATAGAGGCGCTCCGATCGCGCCCAGGTATAGGTCACCCACCCAAACAGCCGATGGCCCAATCGCCGCCGCGCGATCAGCTCCAGCCCGTAGGATCGGCCGCGGGTGGTCTGGCTACCCTGCTGGTCACTCAAGGGAGCCTGATCCGAATTGGAGTTCTGGCCAAACACGAATTCGGACACGCGAGGCAGCCAGTTGAAATACACCTGGCCATCGAGCGTGGAATCCCAGGGCAGCAGCACCTCCGCCCCCAGCGACGCTTGATTGGATTGGTTCAAGCCCTGCTCGAGGCCGAATCCGGTCAGGCCCGGCCAGGGCACGATGAAGCGCGGCGGGGATCGGTAGATGCCCACGCCGCCCTTCACGAACAGGCCCGGCCGAATCTGAAAGCGGGCCGAGAGGCGCGGATCGATGCCGGTCTGGGTGGTGGTCGTGCTCTGGAACACGTACGAATAGTGGTCGACCCGCACGCCGGGACGGATCAACCAGCGCGGCGTCGGTTGCCATTCGGCCTGGATGAACGCGCCGGGCGTCAGGCCGTACCGGGGGAAGAAAAGATTTTGGATGGCGCCCGGGATGTCCACCGTGCCGACGTGGGCGCTCCATCGCTGCACCAGCAAGTCGGCGCCCAGGCGCAGCTTGAAGCTCTCCCCCAGCGCCACGGTCGTCGCGGCGTGTGGCCGCAACATCGTTTCCGTCAGCTTGACCGAATCGGTGTAGTTGTTGTCGGGGTTTCCTGTGGCAGTGGTGAAGTCGGGCCCTGCCTCGACGCCGGCATCCAACGTGGTCGCGCCCCAGCGTCCCCGGTAGCGCAGAACCAGGCGATGGAAACCGATTCGGACCAGGTTCTCCATGACGGCGTTGCCGTCGCTGTCGTTGCCGGCCGATCTCCCCGTGGTGTCTTGCGCGCCAAACAGGAGCACGCGCACGTCACCGGCTCCCCACTTCAGGTCGGCGCGCAGCTGGTAGTCCCAGTATTCGAGCACGGCGCGTGGATCGAAGGCACGCGCCAGAAACGCGAGCGTTCCGTAGCGCGCGGCGGCCGAAATCGCGCCTTGGTGTCCCGCCACCGGCACGGGGCGGGTGTGGAAGGCGGAGAACTTGAACAGGTCCGCCGACAACATGGTCTGCGCGTCGGTCGCCGGCTCGGTCGTGTGCGCCAAGATCAGCGCGCCCGTGAAACGCCCGTATTCGGCGGGAAAGTTGCCGGGGTGAAAATCCAGTGACTCCAAGAACAGCGGATGCACGACCGCGGGACCGAACCCCAGGTGGTACAGGAGCGGGACCTTGACCTCGTCGATGAAGGTGCCGGTCTGCCCGGGAGCCTCGCCGCGAATCACGGGGTAGCCGAGGCCCGATACGATCGAACCGACGCCCGGCAAGAGCATGGCCGTACGAAACGGATCGCCAAAGGTGCCGGGGATGTTGTGAATCTCCTCCGCCTGGAGCGTGACCACCCCCGTCTCCGCGCGCGGCGGCCGTGCGCGCACGATGGTCTCGTATTCATTGAGCCGTTCCTTCTGGAGGAAGTAAGTGCGATCCAGGCGCTGGTCGGTGAACAAGCGCTCGATGCGCTCCTCCTGAACATGTCCTGGCGCGCGCAGCACGACCACATACGCTCCCGGGGGCAGGCGCCGCTCGGCGCGCGCATGCGAGTCGACATGCAACACCTCGCCGACGTCGAGCAGAAAGACGGTCGCGGTTGGCAATTCCTTGCCGGTGCCGCGCTCGCGGACATAGACCGTGAACAACGTGTCTTTGTCCAGCGGGAAACGCTCAACCCCCGGCGGCAGCGGTGCCGCGGGGGTGGCGCCTTGCGTGGGGGCGAGGGGAGGCCTCTCCTCGGCGGGCGCCGGCCCCGCGGGCTCGCGTTTTTCAGGGAGCGTGAAGTGAATCAGCCAGCGCAAGCGCACCGGCGTGGATCTCCCGGCGGCGTCCAGGGCGGGCCGAAAGCGGGCGGCGCGCGCCGCGGCCACCGCTGCTTCCGTGAGCCCGTGGGGCAAGCCGGCCTCCACCTCGACATCCGTGACCAACCCCTCCGCGTCGATCGACAAGATCAAGGCCACATCGCCATCGGCGCCGGCTTTCATGGCGGCCTCGGGATAGACCGGGGTGACCGGCGCCTCTGGCACCGGGGCTTTGACCGGAGGGCCGGGCGGTGCGGCGGCGTCGTCGGAGCCCGCGTCCGGCGCGATGGCGATGCCGCCGTCAGGGGCCTGGGAACCAGCGGGAGCAGGGGGGGCCTCCGCCGCGGCCCGCGGCTCGACCGCGAGGACGGAAAGCCCAACCACGGCCACGGCCAGCGCGATCACGGCCGGTCGGGCGGACGAGGGAAGCAAGGGGGCCCGAGCTTACCGCCGGCGTCCGTCCACCGTCATCGTTTTCCAGACGGCGGTGGGCTCGCCCCCGCCGAGGGCGCCAGCGCGGCGGGCAACGTGACCCGAAACATGCTGCCCCGATCGGGCGCGCTCTCGACGGAGATGGTGCCCTGGAAGTCGGTGATGATGTGATGGCAGATCGCCAGGCCCAGACCCATCCCCCGGCCGACGGCCTTGTTGGTGAAGAACGGATCGAAGATACGTTGGTGCAATTCGGGGGGAATGCCGGCGCCGGTGTCGCGCACCTCGATGGCGACGCGTCCCGCGCTGTCCATGTACGTCGAAATCGAAATTTCGTTCCGAGACGGATCTCCCTCGGCGATGGCGTCGGCGGCGTTCAGCAATAGATTGATGAACACTTGGCCCAGACGAGCCTCGTCCGCGTCGACCAAGGGAACGTCCTGCAGTTGCTTGGTCAATCTGGCACGCGTCCTGATCTCGCTGGCGATGGCGGTGGCGGCGGATTCCAGCACCCGCGTGACGCTGATGGGTCTGCGCGGGGCATCGCCGCGCGCCAACGTGCGCATGTCGGTCACGATGTCCCGGACCCGATCGGCCCCGGCGCGCGCTTCGGCGATGGCGTGACGGATCTCCGCCAGGCGGCCGGGATTGGACAAAGCATCGGCGTCGGCCAGCTCTTCGTCCGCGTACGCGAGATTGGCCACGATGTATGCGAGGGGATTGTTGATCTCGTGGGCGACGCCGGCGGCGAGTGTTCCCATGGCCGCCAGACGATCGGTGACGGCCAGCCGCGCCTCGAATCCACGCCGTTCGGTGATGTCGTTGTAGGTCGAGATCACCTGCGTCACTTCGCCGCGGTCGTCCAGTTGCGGGGCGGCGCTGGCCAGCACCCAGACCCGCCGGTGTCCGGCCCCGTGGTAGATGCCCATCACGATGTTGTGAACCGGCCGACCCGTCTCCAGAGCCACCCAGAGGGGCAGGGTCTCCGCCGACAACACCGAGCCGTCTTCGTGCACGACAGAGCGAGTCGGATCAGGCGCGCTGTCGCCCCGCAGCTCCGACTCGTTCAACCCCAGCAGGTCCAGCGCCGCCCGGTTACAGCCCCGGAGCTCGCCGTGGGGGCCGCTGATGACCACGCCGACCTGCAGGTCCGCGATCACCGTCAGCAGCTGCGCGTCGGCTGTCGGCAGCGGGGGGAGCGGAGGGGGTGCATTGTCGGCATTCATGACGGGGGGCCCTCGGCACCACGGTTGGCTGGGCATAATGGCACCGCGCGGCCAAACGCCCAACTGCAAAAGGTCGTGTCAAGGGTTGCGCGTCGGTGTGGCCGTCGGTGAAGGTGGTAGATTGAAGTTCCCGTGATTCGCTCGACCAGAACACCCACCCTCGTCGGTTGGGGGCGCGTTCCTCGGGTTTCCGGGCGGGAGCTGCTGTCCGAAGATCTGGCCGCGATCACGATCGATGTGCCACTCGCCCGGGGGCTCGGCCGATCGTACGGTGACTCTTCGCTTCCGGCGCCAGGCGACGGTGTGGTCGCCGGTTCGGTGCGCGCCGATCGTGTGCTGGCGTTCGATCCTGAGACCGCCGTTCTGCGAGCCGAGGCCGGCTTTTCCCTGCACCAGCTGATCCGCCTCCTGCTCCCGCGGGGCTTCTTCACACCGGTGACGCCGGGAACGCAGTTCGTGACGTTGGGTGGCATGGTCGCGGCGGACGTCCACGGCAAGAATCACCACCGCGATGGCTGTTTCGGCCAGCACGTGTTGGGCCTGAGGATGCGGGTCGCGGACGGGCGGATCGTCGATTGCTCACCGACCGTCGAGCGCGATCTGTTTCGGGCGACGCTCGGGGGGATGGGCCTGACGGGCCACATTCTGGAGGTGACGGTTCGGCTCAAGAAGATCCCGTCGCCCTGGATCGCCTACGAGAGCGTGCGCGTTCCCGACATCGATGCGTACATCGAGGCCCTCAAGGCGGCGGGACCGGTATGGCCGATGACGGTGGGCTTCATCGACTGCACGGCCCGCGGAAAGAGCCTGGGCAGGGGTGTCTTGATCAAGGGGCGCTGGGCCAATCCCGACGAGGCCCCCACCCATCCGCCGCCGCGGCGGCGCGCGCTGAGCGTGCCGTTCGATTTTCCAAGTGCGCTCATCAATCCCTTGACGATCCGGGTATTCAACGCGCTCGGGTACTACAAGCACGGTGCCCGCCTCCGGCAGGGGATCGTGCATCCCGAGAAGTATTTTTACCCGCTCGATCAAGTGCTTCACTGGAATCGCCTCTATGGCCCGCGCGGGATGACGCAGTATCAATGCCTGTTGCCGGACGCGGCGGGGCCGGGGGCGGCGCGCCGGTTTCTCGAACTGCTGGTGAAGCACAAGGGCGCGTCCCCGGTCTGCGTGGTCAAGGATTGCGGGCCCGAGGGGCTCGGGCTGCTGTCGTGGCCCAAACCCGGGATTTCGATCGCCGTCGACTTTCCGGTGCGGGATCGCACCCAGGCCCTGATCGATACCTTGAACGATCACGTCGTGAAGGAAGGTGGACGCATCTACCTGGCCAAGGATGCGTTCACGCGGCCGTCGCACTTTCGCGCCATGGAGCCGCGCCTGGCGGAGTGGGAGGCGATTCGCCGCCAGTGGGATCCGGAGGGAAAGCTGCGGAGTCGGCAGTCGGTGCGGGTGCTCGGCGATCACGGTGCGCGCGCGGGCGTGGTGGTCACGGCCACCAGGAGCCGCGCTCGATGAAGGTGCTATTCGTGGGGGCGACCAGGGGCATCGGCCGCGCCTTGGCCCGCCAACTGGCGGAGCAGGGCGACGAGCTGTTCTTGCTGGGCCGCGATCTCGTCGACCTGGAGCGGAGCGCGCGCGATCTGGAGGTCCACGGGGGACGTCCCGCCGGGGGGGTCGGGATCGGTGCCTGCGATCTGGGGGCGCCGGAAGGTTTCGCGGGCGCGCTCGATGCCGCCGACCAGGCGCTGGCGGGGGGGTTCGATACGGTCGTGGTCACGGGCGGGCTCTTCGCCGGTCAGGACCAACTCGAAGCGGATGAGATCTTCACGCGCGCGCTGCTGAACGTGAACTTCACCGGAACGGTGCTGTTCTGTGAGCAGGTGCGCAAGCGCTTGCTGGCGCGCGGGGGCGGAACCTTATGCGTGTTCAGCTCGGTCGCCGGCGAGCGGGGGCGCAAGCCGGTGATCTTGTATGGCGCCGCCAAGGCGGGGCTATCGCACTATCTGGAAGGGTTGGACCACAAGTTTCGGGCGCGGGGGCTACGGGTGGTCACGGTCAAACCCGGCTTCGTCAAGACGGGCATGACGGCCGGGCTGACGCCGCCGCCCTTCGCCGGCGAGCCGGAGGCGGTCGCCGCGACGGTGCTGCGCGCAGTCAAGCGCGGCAAGCCGGTGGTCTATGCGCCGTCGATCTGGCGGCTGGTGATGTTCGTGATCCGGTTGTTGCCACGATTCGTCATGCGGCGGATCGGATTCTGAAGCGCGGATCCCCGCGCGCTCGTCATTGGATGCCGATCAGCCCGATGACGGTCGGCTTGGCCTGCTCCACGACGGATTGAATCTGGGCGGCGGTGAGGCCGAGCTCCTTGACGATCGGCTGTTCCGTGGCGGGAGTCGGGGGCGGCGCGGTCCCCGGCAACACATAGGCGGCCAGGATGTCGCTGGCCGCCACCAGATGCGCGGCCAGGTGACTCTTGCCGCCGCTGCGGTAATCGTGGTGAAACTGCGCGGCGTCGACGACGCCGGTCGGCAGCTTCCAGGATCGGCACAGCGTCGAGCCGACCGCGGTGTGATGGGCGTGGATCCGCTCGCGCACCAGCGCTCCCTCGACGGGGTCGTCCCACGTGGGGGCCGTGATCAGACCCTCCTGCGCGCATCGTTCCAGGAGCACCAGCTCACCGATGTCGTGAAGAAGTCCGGCCAGGAATCCGTACTCCGACTCGGCCCGCACGGCCTTGGCGAGGAACCGCGCCGTCGACGCGGACGCCAGCATCCGCCTGCGAAAGGCGTCCACCTGACGTTCGAAGCCGCGCACGCGGAACATCGTGGAGTTCGCGACGACCATCACGACCACGTCGCGAACGGCATCCAGACCGATGCGGACGACCGCGTCGCGCACACCGAGAATGGGCATGCGGGGCGCGAACATCGCGGAGTTGGCGATGGATACCACCTGGGCGCTGATGAAGGGGTCGCGGGTCAGGGTCCGCTCCATCTTGGCGGCGTCACCCCCGGCGCGGCCGCACATCTCCATGACCTCGGCCGCGACGTCGGGCAAAGACCGACGGAGCGCGCCGTGATCGATCACGATCTCCTCCACCAGGTGGTCGACGCGCAACCCGATGGTGTGCGCGCTGGAGAGGGCCATGGTCACCCGCCCGATGCTGCCGGTGAGACGGGGCACCCCGTGCGTGTCGGACGTGGCGTCCGTCGCATTCATGACGCCAGTTTTGCGACCTGTCATCTCCCCAGCCATGTCGGGATGGCGTTCGTCAGTTCTGCGGCGAAACCTGAGACCAGGTGTTCGCGACGCCGCCGGACGGTTCGCGCACGTCAACACCTTGACGCGGTTCGCGGGAACGTCATCGAGGTGACACCGCCGCAGTGAAGGATCCGCGTGTCGGCGGCGAAGCGACGCGTTGCCTGCGCGCGCGAGAAAGCGGTACGGCCCTTGCTTTGGACCGGCGCAGAGGTAATCCATGGCGGCTCCCGAAGAAGACAGCGTTCCCGATGCACCAGCTCCGAAGTCTGGCATCAACAAGATCCTTCCCATCATATTGGTGGTGAACACCCTCCTGATGACAGGAGTCCTGGTGTTTGTCATGAAGCGACCCGCCGCGCAGGCCGCGGGTGGCGGCGCCAAGGAACACGCCCCCGCCGTCAAGGGCCACGAGGAATCGGCGGAGAAAGGCGAGGGCGAGCACGCCGCGGCCGGTGAGCCGGGCGAGGGGGGCCCAGGACCGACCTTGCGCCTCGACAATTTCATCGTGCAAATTCGCGCCCCCGAGGGCGATCGGTACGCCCATATGACGATCGAGGTCGAGATCGGCGGCGAGGCCGACAAGAAGGCGTTCGAGTCGCGCATGCCCCACATTCGCGACGGCGTGATCGGTTACCTGGCCGACCGCAACGAGGATGAGGTGCGCGGCAGCGAAGGATTGGCCCAGATGAAGGAGGCCCTGATCAAGAAGCTGGACGAGATTGTTCCAGGGCATCGGGTCCGTGGCCTGTTCATCACCGAATTCATCATTCAGTAGCGCAACCGACACCGAAAAAAGAATCGAAGCACGCGATGTCTTCTCCTCTCGATCAAAGCGAAGTCGATGCCTTGATGGCGGCCATCCAGGATGGCCGCGTCGCGGGCGATTCCGGCGCTGACGCCGATGCTCCGGTGGTTCCGTACGATCTGACCAGCCAGGACCGGATCATCCGCGGGCAAATGCCCACCCTGGATTCCATCAACGAGCGGGTGGCCTCCACCTTCGGTTCGAACTTGGCGGGTCGCACGCGCCTGGATGTGCGCGTCACCTCCGCTCCGTCCACCTTGATGAAGTTCGCCGACGTGGGCGCGATGTTCGCNNGTTCGCGTGGACGGCCCGGCCGCCGAGGCGCGCCTGGATCTGACCAGCGTCGAGCGGATGGTGTTGAAACACCTGCTGGGCATGTTTACCGAGGCGATGGCCGGCGCCTGGATTGAGATCCTGGCGTTCAAGCCCGAGGTCCTGCGGTGCGAGTCCGACCCCCGCATGGCCATGGTCGCGCCGCCATCGGACCTGGCGATTCTGTGCAGCTACGAGCTCGCGGGCGCTGTTTCGGGGCGTTTGCAGATCGCGATTCCCTACGCGACCGTCGAGCCGGTCAAGAAGATGTTGACCTCGCCGCCGCGGCCAGGCAGCAGCGTCGATGCTCGGTTCTCCGCGGCCCTGGCCAAGGACCTGGAAAACATCCCGGTGGAGCTGCGGGTCGAGATGGGGCGAACCAGCCTCACTTTTTCGCGCCTCCTGGATCTCAAGGTGGGCGACCTGTTGGTGCTGGAAGGTAGTGAATCGTCACCGTTGCCCATCTATGTCCAGGGGCGGCGGAAGTTGACGGGTACCCCACGCGTGGCCGGGGGCAGCCTGGCCGTAACCCTGGACAAGGGATTTTCCCCACCGCGCGCCGCGCGTTAGCCGTGTGACCCGAGAGAGCAAGAAGGAGTCATGATCATGCCGACCGACGGATCCGATGCATCCCCCCCAGGCGAACAGAGGCGCCTGGATCTACTACTGGACGTTCCTCTGGAGCTGTCCGTCGAACTGGGGCGAACCCGGATGACGATTCAGGACCTGCTGGGCCTCGGGCCTGGGTCGGTGATCGAGCTGGACAAGATCGCGGGTGAGGCCCTGGACATCCTGGTCAACGATCGCCTGGTAGCCCGCGGCGAGGCCGTGGTGGTCAACGACAAGTTCGGAGTCCGCATCACCGATATCGTCAGTCAATCAGAGCGCGTGGCGCGCCTGCGCTAGCGAGAAGGACGACCATGATTTTTTCCAGCCTTGTCTTGTTGTCCGCCACCCTGTTCGCCACCCCGGTCTACATCTCGGAGGTGAAGGCCTCGCGGGAAGCCGGTCACCTGCGGGTGGACGTGCTCGGTGACGGCGGCATCGATCCGGACGCGGCGCACACCGTCATCGAAGATGGCCAGTTGCTGATCTACCTCGGTGGCACGAAGGTGCACGCCGACAATCGGTCGTGGGATCTGCGAGACGGCGCGGGCGAAATTCGCGCCCATCGCCACAAGTTCGAGACCGAGCTGGTCGTGCCGTTGAGCGGCAACGGATGTGATGGACCGGTCGAGCTGACGGGCTCCGACACGGGCATCACCGCGCTCGTGGGCTGCGATGGAGCCGCCCCGGGACCCGCCCCCACGGCGAAGAGTCGGCGCTCGCCCGTGGAGCCAAAAACACAAGAAAAAACAGCGGCCGATAACTATAAATTGAAACAATTGGTTGAACTACCCCCGACGGCCCTGGACCGGACCGTCACCGTGGCCGCCCCGGCGGCGCCGCGCGTGGGCACCGCGGCCGCCCCGGCGTCGGTGGCGAAGACCGTGCCTGCGAGTGCGGCCGCGCCGGCGGGGTTGGCAGCCTCCTTGCCGGAGCCCGCGCCCCGGGTTGCCGCCGCGCTGCCGATCGTTGCGGCGCCTCTGCTAGCCGCGGTCCAGGCTCCCGCGCCGCTCGCAATCGCCGACGCCAAGGCGACCGCCGCCGCCCGCAGTTCGGATGAGTCGGGCACGAGCAGCTTGCGCACCGTGGGCGTGCCGGCCTTACTGCTGGGTGCCCTCGCGGTGGTCGCCTACGGGCTGTCGCGCCGCCGCCGCGGAACGATTCACCGCCACATTCAAATTCTCGAGACCACGAGCCTCGGCCCCAAGAGATCGTTGATCTGCGCGCGCATTGGCGACGAGACCGTGATCCTGGGATCGAGCGAGGCTGGAATAACTCTGTTGCGGGGCGGCACGGCAAGCATGGAAGGCACCGTGCTGTCGTCGCAGCTGGTCGCGCCCGTCGGGGTGTCCGCCGCTCCGGCTCCCAGCATTGCGGAGGCGGTTCAGGAGACGCCCGAGGAGGCGTGGGCGAAGACGATCGAGATCGAGCAGCCGCTGGAGGAGGCCCTGGCCGACATCCCGGAGCCGGGTAGTGGCCGCATCGGTGGCACCCTGCGCGGCGGGTTTCGGGCCATCGAGGGTGGCCTGGCCGGCTTGTTCGGTAAGCGGGGCTCGGGTGGGTTCAGCAAGGTTGAAGCCACGGACCGGTTCGACGACCTGCTGGAGGACAGCATCGAGGATCAGGAGTTGCGCCGGAAGCTCGCGGCCGGAATGTCGGCGAGGGTCCGGTGAACCTGACGGCCCTGGCCCTGGCGGCAGCGCCCGGCGGTGGAACGGGGCGGCTGGCCAGCGCGGCGCAGGCGGGTGCGGAGATGGCGATGGGCGCAACCTCGGGTGGATCCAGCGCGATCAAGGTATTCCTGCTGGTCACGGCGCTGTCGTTCGCGTCGGCGCTGATCTTGTCCCTCACGTCGTTCACGCGGATCATCATCGTTCTGTCCTTCTTGCGGCAGGCCCTCGGTACCCCCCAGCTGCCTCCCAACCCCGTGTTGATGGGGCTGGCGCTGTTCTTGACGATGTTCATCATGGCGCCGACCGCCACGCGGATTCACCGCGAGGCGCTGGGGCCGTACCTGGACGACAAGATTTCGGCCACCGACGCCATGGAGCGGGGGGAAGGCCCACTGCGTGAGTGGATGCTCAAGCAGACCCACGAGGAGGACATCCGGCTCTTCTTCGAGATCTCCGGCCAGGTTCGGCCGGCGCGTGGCGAAGCGCTGCCGATGACGGTCGTGATCCCCGCGTTCATGGTCAGCGAGCTCGGGACGTCCTTTCGGATGGGCCTGTTCGTCTTCATTCCCATGCTTTTGGTGGACATCTTGATCGCGGCGGTGTTGATGTCGCTGGGCATGATGATGGTGCCGCCGCAGCTCATTTCGTTGCCAGTCAAGATCGGCGTATTTCTGCTGGCGGGCGGCTGGCATCTGGTGGTGTCGTCGCTGGTGCGGAGCTTCTGATGGACACTTTGCCCGGAACGCTGGCGCGCGAAGGCTTCATGCTGTTGGCCACGACCGCCGGCCCGGTCATCGGCGGGCTGCTGGTGATCGGCCTGGTGGTCGGCGTCTTCCAGGCCGCCACGCAGATCAACGATCCGGCCGTCGGGTTCCTGCCGCGGTTCGCGGCGGCGTTGCTGACGGTGTGGCTCTGCGGTGGGTGGTTGATCGAGCGCTATGCCAGCTTCTTCAGTTCCAGCCTGAACCGCATGACCCAGCACTGACGCNNGAGGCCTGGTCATCCGGGTCGTTCGTGCGCGCGAGCTCGAGCCGCGCGATCGCGACATGCGGCCTGATGGGTGGACCACTCGCATACACCACCACCGATTCGAAACCATGCGAGCTGACCGGACGCGGCGGCGGGCGCAGGGGAATGGTGTTCACCTGACTTCCGCAGCCAGCGGTTAGCGCCAGCGCCACAAACGAGACACAAGCCCGCATCTTGTCGCCACTCGTGGTGATTCCGTTCGTCATGAGACCTGCATATGCCAGGAGCGACGACAAATCCACCAGGGGCTTCCAGCGGAACTGTCGGCACGGCCCTCGCAGTAGACCCGGGTCGTGGCCATGCCCGCCGGATTTCTGACGCCCACCCTGTTTGGGTTCCTGATGGTCCTGTTTCGTGCGTCGGCCTTGTGCGCGGTGGCGCCCCTGTTTGGAATGAAGGCGGTTCCAGCGCGGCTGCGGATGGTCCTGTCGCTGGTACTGGCTTATGCGGCGTTCGCGTCCGC
>PMNO01000648.1 GCA_003161835.1 Myxococcales bacterium
CGGGCGGCCAGCGAGAAAGCAGGCCACAATGTACGAAGGAGCTCACATGATTGGACGCGGATGCGATTCTTAGTCACCGGAGCCACGGGATTCCTCGGCCGTCACCTGTGGAGAGAGCTTCGACGGGCCGGACACGACATCGTCGTGCTGGCGCGAGATCCCGAACGGGCGGGTAAGACCCTGCCCGGGACGCGCGTCTTCGAATGGAATGGCGTCGTGGGCCTGCCGCCCGAGGAGGCGTTCGCGGGGGTCGATGTCATCGTCAACCTGATCGGCGAATCGGTGGCCAGCCGCTGGAACGCAGAACGCAAGCGCAAGTTCCGCGATAGCCGAGTGTTGCCAACGCGGGCGCTGGTGGAGCGCATGTCCGGACTGAGCACCCGGCCGGGAACGATGATCTCGATGGCGGGGACCGGCTTTTACGGCAATCGCGGTGACGAGGTGCTAACCGAATCCAGCGCGGGCGGCGCGGGATACCTTGCCAAGCTGAGTCAGGATTGGGAGGCGGCGGCCGAGGGGGCGGCGACGCAAGGTGTCCGGACGGTCATTTTCCGTTCCGGGGTGGTTTTGGGACGCGACGGGGGCGCCCTGCCACGCATCGTGACTCCATTTCGATTCGGAGTGGGCGGTCGATTGGGTGATGGTGGTCAGTACTTTCCATGGATTCATCTCGCGGACGCAATAGGAATCCTCCTCCACTGTGCTGACCGACCGGACCTTCGGGGTATCGTAAATGGAGTGGCCCCCGAGCCTGTCACGAATGCCGAATTCACGGCGGCTTTGGGGCGGCAGCTCGGTCGCCCGACGGCGTTGGGAGTACCCGCCTTCGCCTTGAAGCTCGCTTTCGGCGAAATGGCTGAGGAATTGCTTCTTGCAAGTCAGCGCGTGTCGCCCATCCGCGCATTGGAGGCGGGATACGAATTCAAATTTCCCCTGCTGGCTGGCGCCCTGAAGGACCTGCTCAAAGCCACGACAAACGACAAGGACCCGCAGCAAGACGGTGCGCAGAAGGACGACCCGTCGTCGGATCTGGAGCGTTAGGAGCGCCGCCCCGATACGAATACGCAATCCGCGATCAATTGCGACCACGAGTCACCGAGGCCGGCCGCCCGCGTCGCGAAAGCAAAAATGACCCAGGACCGCAGCGTGCGGGGTTCCTTGATCTTTCATCAGAAAAGACAGAAGATGATCACGCGCCAGCGTCTGTGTACCCACAGCGACAGGGCGTAGAGGAGCAGCGTTGGCCAGGGACGTTCTAAGGCGGAGCCGAAGTGACCTTGATCGAGAGGGGCTACCGCGTGGCGATAGGGCGGCGGCCGCGGAGCCAGGCGTGAGCGATGGAGGCCGAGACGCCTTGGGAGTCCTCTTGCACTTGTCGCATGAGATTCGCACCCCATTGAACGCGATGCTGACGCTGTCCCAACTGTTGCGCGATGGTTCGGCCGGTCAGCTCAACATCGAACAGAAGGCCTACATCGAGGTCATCGAGCGAAATGGCCAAAATCTCATTCGCCTCGTCAATGACGTTCTCGATCTATCTCGAATGGAATTGGGGCGCGCGGAGCTCGAGCTGCGATCCTTCGACGTGGGCGCGCAGTTGCGCGCAACGGCCACCGCGCTGGTGCCCCTGGCGGACGCCAAGAACCTCGCCCTGGTTGTCAACGTGGACGACGGTGTTCCACTGGTCAACGGCGATCCCAGCCGATTGCGACAGGTCCTGACGAACCTGNNGCGTAGTGGCTGTTCAGGTGAGCGACACCGGGGTGGGGATACCCGCGCCTGCGCTACCGCGCGTATTTGACGCGTTCTTCCAGGTGGGCGATCAGGTGGGGACGGCCGGACAAGAGGGGCGGGGGGTAGGGCTGGGTCTCGCGATCGCGCGTCGTCTCGTCCGTTTGATGGGCGGTGACTTGGCCGTCGAGAGTACGCTGGGGCAGGGATCACGTTTCACGATCACTTTGCCCGCGTCCGCGGGGGGGCTAAGCACCGACGACACCGGCGCGGGGACCAATCGTGCGACTGGGAACGACATATCCACGAGCGGTGGGGGTGAGAGCCGTACCCTAGATCGGTTTCAAGACGAGCCTCATGGGACGAATACTGCTGGTCGATGATAACGACGACAGCCGGTTCGCTGTCGCCGAGACGATACGGAAGCTGACCGATCACTCGGTGGATCAAGCGCGTGACGGCGCATCGGCGCTGGCGCGTGTGGTCGAGAACGAATACGACCTCGTGCTCCTGGACGTCCAAATGCCGGGACTGGACGGTTTTGAAACGTGCCGGCGATTGCGGGCGGATCCGCGCACTCGGAGGGTTCCGGTCCTGTTTTTGACGGCTACCCAGTATCAGGTTGAGAGTCGTCTGAAGGGATTGGAGCTCGGCGCGGATGATTTCATCGTCCAACCGGTCAGCAACCAGGAACTTGTCGCGCGGATCAAGGCAGCCCTACGCGTCAAGGCCCTATCGGACGAGGTGCGACGCCACAACGTGGAATTGGAGACCAAAGTTCGGGAGCGAACCCACGCCGCCGAACACCTGGCCGACGAATTGCGCGCCGAGCGCGACAACCTGCGAGAAACCTTCGATGTGTTCGAGGAGGCGTTGTTGTTGCTCGACGCCTCGGGACAGGTGTTGGTGGCCAACGCCGCCGGGCGACGCCTGCACGAAACTTCTTTGGCGCGCGAACTCTCGGATTTGGCGGCGGATGCGGTGAAGAACGCAGCCACCTGCGATCGTCCGCTTTCCGACCTAGGCCGCTTCTTCGTGGGGCGCGCCTACCCCATCAGCGGGCGGCGCGCGTTGTTGTACATTCGTGACGTCACGGCCGAGCGGGGCCTCGAGATACAACGCCTTCAAGCCGAAAAGCTGGCGTCGATCGGCATGCTCGCGGCGGGGGTCGCCCACGAAATCAACAACCCCGCGGCCTTCGTGCTCGGTAACATCGAGGCTCTGGTGGGCCAGATCCGGCTGATCGAGGAGCGGCTAAAAAATGGCGCCGATCCGGCGCTGCGCGCGGGTTTGGAGGGGCTGTTGTTCGAGGTCACCTCGGTGCTGCAGGAATCCAAGGAAGGCATGGCGCGCATCCAGCGCATCGTTCGCGATTTGTCCGCGTTCTCGCACGTCGACGATGACAAGCAGAGGGTGACGGACGTCAACGGGGCGGTGGAATCGACGCTGAGCCTTCTGCGTAGTGAGCTGCGGCATCGAGCGATCGTCGAACGGGACCTGCGGGCGGTGCGTTTGGTGCGCACCAGTCCCGCCCGCCTGGGCCAGGTGTTCCTCAACCTGATCATGAACGCCGCCCAGGCACTGAATGAAACCGATGTGAAACGGAACCGGATTCTCTTGCGCACCTATGACAGCGGTGACGACGTGGTTTTTGAAGTCAGCGACAACGGTCCTGGCATCGCCGCCGATCTGTTGCCGCGCATCTTCGATTCGTTCTTCACGACCAAGCCACGGGGTATCGGGACAGGGCTGGGGTTGCCCATATCCCAGGGCATCGTGCGCGAACTCGGGGGCGATATCACCGTCGAGACCGAGTTGGGCAAGGGGGCCACCTTTCGGGTCCGCCTACCGGCGGAACACGCGATCAAGGCCGAGCCACCCAGCAGCCCGCCGGTGCAACCCGCCTATCGCCGCCGGCGCGTCCTGTGCGTGGACGACGAGGCGCTGCTCCTCAAGGCCTATCGCCGGATGCTGGCGGACGTGCACGAAGTCGTGACGGCGCTGGGCGGTCGGGATGCGCTGTTGATTCTCGAAAAACAACAGGACTTCGATCTGATCCTGTGTGACCTGCAGATGCCCGAGGTTTCTGGAATGGAGTTGTACGCGGCGGTCAAAACCCTCTATCCCGAGCTCGCGCAACGATTCGTTTTCGTCACGGGCGGCGCCTTTTCCGCGGAGGCCAAACGTTTTCTCGAACAGGCAATCACCTGCCTCAACAAGCCGTTCCGCATTGAAGAGCTCCTGGCGGTGATTGAACGGAAGATCGCCGAGCGAACCGGCGGTCTTGCGGACGCCGCCGTCCAGAACCCGCGCGGACTTTCGTGACCGCGACCGCTCTGACGCCCCGTCCGCGCACCCTGGTTGTGGCGGCCCTGGTCCGGCGAGATGGTCGCATCTTGGTATCGCGTCGGCGTGCCGATCAAGAAATGCCGCTGCTCTGGGAATTCCCGGGTGGCAAGGTCGAGCCCGGCGAGGCCCCCGTGGTGGCTCTAGCGCGCGAGGTCGCGGAGGAGGTCGGCTGCGAGGTGGAGGTGGGACGCATTGAAGAGGTGGTGTTCCACGCCTATCCGGGGTTCGACCTGGTCATGTTGGTCTACTCCTGCCGGTTGAGCCACGGCGTACCGCGCGCGGTTGCCGTCGCGCAGATAGACTGGGTGACGCCCCTCGAGCTCTCGAAGCTGGACCTCCTGCCCGCGGATATTCCCTTGGCCCATCGTCTGGCGGCGGAGTCCGCGGGCGCCCCCACCGTCGTCGGTGGCTGATACGAGGGGAGCCGGGGGGGACACACGACCCTCCTGACAGCGCGCGGTTGCTCTGGACTAATTTTGCGCGTCGGAAGTTTGGGTCGCATCCCCGCTGTCGGGGACTACCGGGGTCGAGGGGGCCTGACCTTCATCCGTCAATGGGGCCGACGTGTCGGTCGGCGCGGCACTCGACCGGGCCTCGTCCGGGGGGGCAACCGTGACAACCCCGTGCCTGAGGGCCTCGCGCTCGGCCACGCGAGCCGCCTCGGTGAGATCCCGCTTGCACGCCCCGCAAAGGGCCGGCTCGGCCCAGTTTCCGAGGTGGGTCTGGAGCTGACTTTCGGGAGGCCAGTGGATCGGCGTCTTGCAGCCGCTGCACGGAATCTCCTTCGTCTTCCGATCGGTAAGAAAGGTCAAGCAATCATCGCAGCGTCGCTCGGGAGGACGGACTTCGCGGCGGCGCTTGTTGCGCCTGCGGCGCTTGCGGTCGTGGCTCTCGCCGGGTGTCTCGGAGGCTCCCCGGGCGGCCAGCGCCTGCTCGGCCCCGGGGGCGATGGCCACCGTCGCGGGCGACCCGTCCGCGTCCACCTGCCCGTGCGCCTCGTCCGTGGCGGGGTTCTCAGGGTGCGCGTCGGCGTGCGCATCCTCATGGGACTCGTCGTGGCCAGATGGGCCGCCGCGGTCGTGGTGTCCGTTCGGTTCGACGGCAAGTTCGGCCTTGGGGGTGGGCTTCACGCCGGCGGCCAGTTGCTGAGCCGCGGTCCAAATCCACGTCCCGGGGCAATGCTCGGTCTTGCACGGAACGTGCTTCTCCTCGAGCTCCCCCATCTCTTTCTCGCACTCTGCGCAATAGTGGGGATAGGGATCGCCGACCTTTCCGCGCACGGCGCGGGCCAGCTGAGCACCACGCTTGTCGGTCCACGTGCGTTTGCAACCGGAACGGCGACAGGGCCGCTCGACGTCCCGAAGGCTGGAGTACAGGCCGATGCAGCGCTCGCACATGCGATGGGGCGCCTTGGGCAATGGCTTGTCCGCGATGGCCGCGTCCAGCTGGGCCTCGCGGGGCCATGTCCAGGTGTTCTTGCACCCCGAGGTGCGGCATCGAACTTCACGATTCGCGATGGCGCCAAAAACACCCTTGCACGGTTCGCACAGCCGGCGGGGCGGGTCGTTTGATTCACCAGCCGCGTAGACCTGAATCTGCTCGTCGCGCGACCAGGTCCACTTTCTCTTGCAGCCTCGAATCCCGCAGGTGACCGGCCGATCACCGATCTTGTCATACACGTTGGCGCAGGGGCCGCACATCGCATCCGGGGGCACGAACGCCACGTCCGGAGCCCCCGCGATCAATTGAGCACGGCGCGATAGCACCCAGCTGCGCTTGCAGCGGGGCACCGAACAGGGGATCTGCCGATCCGCCAGGGCCGCCAGCTTGGCCTCGTCCTCGGCGCACAGGTGTGGAGGCGGGGAACGGCGGGTCGCGAACGCTTCCAGTTGGGCTTGAACGGTCCACGTCCAGGTGGAGGTGCATCCGGGTCGATCGCAGGGCCTCTCCGCGTCGGACAGCGCTCGAAACTTGTCCCGACAGGGTTCGCACATCTTCGAAGCCGGATCGCTATCGTCGCCCGCGGTGCGTCCGCCCAGCTTGGCGCCCTTGCCCGTCATCTGAATCCAGGTGCGGGAACAGCCGGCAACCGCGCACGGTATTGATTTCGCGCCGAGCCGATCGGCGAGTGTGAATCCCATAGAACTCATGAAATAACTCCGAGGGGGCCCTATGCTGACCGACAACCCCCCGGGAGATCAACTCGAATCGGCGCCCGGGCCTGAACGCAGCGTCTTTTTCCGGTTTGGACCCCATGCCTGGCGGGTGAGCAGGCCTCGGGACGACCGGCCTGGCGGACCCCCGCTTGCCTGGGAGCGTCCGCAAGGGTAGACGTACGCCCGTTCTGATGCAGATCACAATCGAGGATATTTCACCCGTAGAAAAACGCGTCGACTTCGAGGTCCCTTGGACCGACGTTGCGCCCAAATTGGAAAAGGCTTACGGCGATTTGCGCCGCGACGTACGCCTGAAGGGTTTCCGCCCCGGGAAGGTGCCTCGGGCGCTGGTAGAGAAGCTGTATCACCAACAGGTCGAGAGCGATGTCGCCAAGGAATTGGTCGAGTCGACGATTCGGCAGGCCATAGCCGATCGGCAGATCCAGCCGGTGGCGCCGCTGGAGGTGAACCACTACGAGATCACCGCCGGTGCGCCGTTCAAGTTCAGCGCGAAGGTCGAGGTGCGCTCGCAGGTTGTTCCGAAGGACTATGCGGGGGTCGAGATCAAGCGCCGCCCGATTCGGGTCGAGGAGGAGCAGGTCGCCGCCGCACTCGAGGGCTACCGGAAACGACTCACCGAGTACAAGCCGGTCGAGGGAAGGACCGTGGCCGCGCCGACGGACATGTTGATGATCGAGGTCCACGGGCGGATCGGCGACAACAAGGTGAAGCGCAACCAGGTCGGCGTTGATCTGGAGGACAAGACCGGCGGCCCGCTTCCCGGTTTGGCCCAACGCCTGGAGGGCATCGCCTTGGACGCATCCGAGTTCGAGATCAAGTACAAGCTGCCCGACGACTTGCCCCAGCGGGAGCTGGCCGGGTGCGAGGTGAATCTGAAGGTGACGGTCAAGGACGCGCGCGAGAAGAAGGAGCGGGCGCTGGACGACGAGTTCGCCAAGGACACTGGCGAGGCCGAGACCCTGGAAGGGCTGAAGGATAAGGTGCGGCAGCGGTTACAGGATTCCGATCGACAGCGGATTGACAGCGAGCTGCGGGGGCAGTTGGTCAAGGAAATCGTCGCCCGCAATGACTTCGCGATCGCGCCCGCGCTGGTGGACCGTCACGCGGGCGGGATCGTGAATCGGGCCCTGCAGCAGCTGATGCTGGCGGGCATCGATGTTCAGGCGGGCCTGGAGGCCGGCGCGATCAACATTCCGAAGATGAAGCAGGAGTTCAAGACCGAAGCCGAGGCGGAGGCGCGCGGCTCGATCTTGATCCAGGCGATCGCGGAGCGCGAAAGCATCACGATCAGCGACGCTGATCTGCAAAAACGGATCGCCGAGATCGCCGCCAGCCGACAGGAGAACGCCAAGAAGCTGCGCACCGAACTGGAGACTCAAGGGCAGCTTCCGGGTCTGCGCCTGCAGCTGGTCGAACAGAAGACGCTTGATATGCTGATCTCCCAGGCTAAGATCGTCGACGAAGATCCCAACCGCCTGATCGTCACACCCGACGAAGTCAAATGAGGAACCGATGAACGATTCGCGCCGTTTGCAGTCCGGACACTTCGACCCTCCGTCGCCAACGACGGCGAATTTCATCATCCCCACGGTCATCGAACAGACCCACCGGGGCGAGCGTGGCTGGGACATTTTTTCGCGGCTGTTGAAGGATCGAATCATATTCCTGGGGACGGCGGTCGACGATCAGGTCGCCAACATCGTCATCGCGCAGTTGTTGTTCCTCGAGAGCGAAGATCCCGACAAGGACATCATGTTGTACATCAACTCCCCCGGTGGCCTGGTGACCGCCGGGATGGCGATCTACGACACCATGCAGTACGTTCGGCCCAGTATCGCCACCTTCTGCATGGGACAGGCAGCCTCCATGGGTGCGTTCCTCATGGCGGCCGGTGCCAAGGGCAAGCGGTATTCGCTCCCGCACGCGCGCATCCTGATTCACCAGCCCCTGGGTGGTTTTCAGGGGCAGGCCACCGACATCGATATTCACGCCCGCGAGATCTTGCGTACCCGCGACAAGCTCAACGAACTGCTGGTCAAACACACCGGGCAACCGATGGAGCGCATCAAGCAGGACACCGAGCGCGACTACTTCATGAGCGCGATGGAAGCCAAGGAGTACGGCCTCATCGACGAAGTCCTGATTCAGAAGCCGGCGACTCCCTCCAACAAATAGGGTCGCTCCGCCGCAGGGTTTGCACCCGTGGGTCTGCACGTGCCCGGGTCGCCGCGCCGCGTGTGCAATTTCGCGGGCGCCTCGGGTCGGGGTGCGTGCTACAGTTATCGAGGTGCCTACGGACCGAAAACGTGACGAACACGAAAACTTGTCGTGTTCCTTTTGTGGAAAGAGCCAGCGCGAGGTCAAGAAGCTGATCGCTGGCCCGACGGTTTACATCTGCGACGAGTGCATTGGTCTGTGCAACGACATCATCGCGGAGGAAATCGAGAAGGAGTCCGAGAATTTCGGGCTCGCCCCGGTGCCAAAGCCTGCGGACATCAAGAACGTCCTCGACGACTATGTGATCGGCCAGGAGCGGGCGAAGAAGATCCTGGCGGTGGCCATCCACAATCACTACAAGCGTATCGACGCGAAGGTGGGCGCGGATGACGTCGAGCTTGGCAAGTCCAACATCTTGCTGCTGGGACCAACGGGTTGCGGCAAGACCTTGCTGGCCCAGACGCTGGCGAAGATTCTGAACGTCCCGTTCGCGATCGCCGACGCCACGGCGCTCACCGAGGCCGGCTACGT
>PMNO01000349.1 GCA_003161835.1 Myxococcales bacterium
AACGGAAAGTACAGGGAGTATCCGCGGGCGGTGATTTGCCCGAACGGCGCCACGAACGGCGGGATCTCCCCTGCGAGGAGCTTCCCCATGTTCGCTTCCAGCGCGGGTCGGGCATCTCCATCGATGTAGATGCGCAAGGTTCCGGTCGGGGTCGCGGTCCAGATCCGCACGACCGCGCCCGGACCAGCCGCATCCAGCAATACGTATCGCTTGGTGCTGTCGGGGTTGGTGTCAATGCGAACGAGATTGGGCCTGCTGTCGCTGATGAAGTCGTCGTTCGCGAACCAGGTCTCGGGATCTCGCGNNTGCCGGAAGGCGCGCCAGGTGGTCGAGCCCGGACATTTCATTCACCAGGGCCAGCACGCTGATTTCGCCCCGGGCGGGCGTGGGCTCGGGGAGGGCTGGCGACGGAGCCTGCGCGGACGGCGAAGCCGACGGCGCATTCGCGGCGGATAACGACAAACCGGGAGCCGGCGCGGCCGTCTCGGAGACTGAAGGGGAAGGGGGTGGGGCAGGTGGTCTGCTCCTCCAGGGGCGTTCCCCGAGGAGAAGGCCCGCGGCCAGTGCNNCTACCCCCCCTGACTATCGGTGGCGATCGCGTCGAGGTCGGCGTTGAGCAAGTGCCTCTCTTCGGCCTTCAGGTCGAGGAGAAGCGTGTCCGCGAAGGTGCGGACACTTTCGACCAGCCTGGTTGACGAGACCGCTTCGGGCTCCAGTGCCGAGAGCGCCGATGCCAGGGTCGCGCGCTGGCGCTCATGTCCCTCCTCGATTTCGGCCTGCACCACTGCCCCCCAGCCGATGATGTCGCGCAATGCCGTGGCGAGAATGCGNNCGTAGCCCCGTCCGCGTGATGAATCGTCTCCGTGACGAGCCCGCGCAGCTCGTCGTGCAGCGAGAGGATCGCATTGCGCGCCTCGCTTGAAGACAGCGGTTCTCGTGTTGTTGTTCTCATCTTCACACCCCCCACCGTGCGTTGTCGTTTGGTCGCGTGGTCGATGAGTGGGATCACTCACCGACGTCTTCCACGCATGCGATATTAGTCAAATGCGCGGCGGGGCGTAAGCGCAGCTGGGCGCTGTTTACGCAAGTTACACGCCCTGGAAACCGCCTCTTGACCGGCGGCGAGCGTCAACCGGTCGACAACGCTCGCCGAGCGAGCACCTGCGCGAGCTTGCCGAGCTCGCTTTCCCAACCCATGACCGCCAAGTTCGTCCACCGTTCGTCGTGCATCGCATCGATGGTCAGCACCAGGCGGACGCCCTGGGCATGCGGATGCAACTCGACCAGCGTCGCGACGGTGTACGGGGCAACTCCGGGGACGAAATCCGCCACGCTCGTGTACGCGAGGCGCCGCCGCGGCACAACCTCGGCGTAGGTGATCGTTTGCTCGTTCGTCAGCGGCATCCCCGCCTTTTTCAGGAAGTCGATCTGCGGGGCCGCTATCGCCGTCATCGCGTANNTCGAGAATTCTTTCGATCGTGAGCGTCTTCTTGGTCATTTTACGGGACTCCTTGTTCCAGGCGGCGCGCGCCTTTGCCTTCGCTGGAGCGCGGCGGCGAGCCTGTCGAGCCGCGCTTCCCAGAGACTTCGATAAGGGGCGATCCAGGCATCGAGCTCACGGAAGGGTTCCGGGCGCAGGGAATAGAAACGCCGGGGTCCTTCCGGACGGACCTGTACGAAGCCCGCGTCCTGGAGAATGCGCAGGTGCCGCGAGACGCCGGACTGGTGGATATGAGCGGCCTCGACGATGTCGTTGACGGGCTGTTCGCCACGCCGCAGAAGGGATTCCACGATCAGGAGTCGGGTTGGGTCGGNNGCGAGGCCGGCTTGCGGGTGGCGATCGTGGAGGGGCGGGAGGTGGGCGGCACCTGCGCGCTGCGAGGCTGCGTTCCCAAAAAGGTGCTGGCGGCCGCCGGGGAGGCGATGGACTTGATCCGTCGCGCCGCCGTCCACGCCATCGAGGTGGGACCGGCGACGCTGAACTGGACCCGGCTCATCGCGCGCGAGCGCACCTTCGTGGCCGGGGTGCCCGACGACGTGAAGACGGACTTGCTGAAGAAGGGGCTGGACGTCGTCGAGGGGCGAGCGCGCTTCGTGGGCCGCGACGCCCTTGCAGTGACGGGCCGGGATGAGCCGCTGCTGGCGGACGCGTTCGTGGTGGCCAGCGGCTCGGTGCCGAGGCCCCTGGCGTTTCCCGGAGGCGACACGTTGCTCACCAGCGACGATCTCCTCGAGTTGCGCGAGCTGCCGGCGTCGGTAGCGTTCGTGGGGGCGGGGGTGATCGCCTTCGAGCTTGCCCACGTGATGGCTCGGGCGGGCGCGCGCGTGACGCTGCTGGAGATGGGTCCGCGGCCCTTGCTCGGCCTGGACGCGGACGCGGTGGCGCGCTTGGTGGAAGCAACGATCGCGCTCGGAATCGACGTCCGGGTGGGCGTGCGCGTGGAAGCGGTGGAGGCCGAGGCAGCAGGCGCGCGCGTCGTGCGCTACGCGCAAGGCGAACAGACGCACGCCATCAGAGTGGTCGCGGTGGCCCACGGCGCCGGTCGCATTCCCGCGCTCGACGATCTCGACCTGAACGCGGCCGGCGTGACCGTCGTGCAGGGTCGCCCCGAGCTTGACGAAGCCCATCGCAGCCGCAGCAATCCCGCGATCTGGTTCGCCGGTGATGCCGTCCCGGGGACCCAGCAGCTCTCGGCTCTGGCGACCTACGAGGGGCGCCTGGTGGGGAGGAATATCGTGCGCCACGAGGCGCGGGCTCCCGACTATTCCGCGGTCCCAAGCGCCGTCTTCGCGGTGCCCGCGCTCGCCTCGGTCGGCCCAACCGAGGAACAGGCGCACGCCCGCGGGCTATCCTTCGAGGCCCGGGTCAATGACATGCGAACGTGGCGCTCCGCGCGAACCTACGGGGAAGAGGTTGCCTGGGCCAAGGTCCTGGTTGATCGGGCGGCGGATAGGATCGTAGCGGCGCATCTGGTGGGACACGGCGCCGCCGAGACCATCAATGCGTTCGCGCTGGCCATCCGCCACGGCATATCTGTCACCGCGCTCAAGGAAGGCGTCTTCGCGTATCCGACGTTTCATTCGGATCTGAAGTTCCTGATGTAATCACGCAATACTGGCGAAAAGAGCGGAGTACGCTCAAGAAGGCCGGCCCGATCCGCCGATGATTTCACGGAGGCAACCACGTATGACGGCTACTCGACACTACTTGCACGGCGACTACCTCGAACCGGTCGATCGACGGCCTGATAGCGTGGTTTATTGCGGATTTTGCGACGGATTCTGTCTGCCGGCACACCTGTACGATGAGCATGAGATCGACCAGAGCTTCGTTCGGCTCAACGCCGGCAAGAGGGCCTTTTATCGAACCCGCCAGGCGGTCGAGCGCCCCGTCAACGCCCCCAACTACTTCGAAGGATCGCCAGATCCTCTCTAAGAGGCGCACGCCGGGACCGTACGGCTGCCATCGGGCGGGGGTCAGCTTCCAAACGAGGCCATCAAAGTCTTCATGTCGTCCGCGTGCTCCTCTTCCACTGCGAGAATACCTTCCAGCAGGCGCCGCGTGGTGGGATCCTTGTCGCCCATGTAGCGAATCATGTCTGCGTAGGAATCGATGGCGATGCGCTCGGCAATCAGATCTTCCTTGATCATGTCCATCAGATTGTTGCCGACCACGTATTCGGCGTGACTGCGGGTCGTCAATCCCGCGGGATCCAGGTCCGGCGCTCCACCAAGCTGGGTGATCCGCTCGGCCAACTGGTCGGCGTGTCCCTGTTCTTCGTTGGCATGTTCGAGGAATTCGCTGGCCACGGCCTCGGCGTTGATTCCAGACGCCATGAAATAGTGCCGCTTGTAGCGGAGGACACACACGATCTCGGTCGCCAACGCCTGATTGAGCAGCTCGATCACGGCCTCCCGGTTTCCACGATAGTCCTCGGTGACGGCGCCGTTCTCGATGTGTTGGCGCGCCCGGCGGCGTAGCTCCTGAATGTCGGTCAGAAAGGGCGTGGCGGCCTCGCTGCCCGGCTCTCGCGAGGGGCCTTTGTGGGGTTTCGAAGGATGGTCGGAACTTGAATTTGCAGTTGGCATGTGCCGACTTTCTTCAATGTCTGTGCCATGGCTCGGGCCTGCGCGAGCGGATACGAAAGCGCCGCCGCGACGCCGGTCACGGCGTATGCGATTGCGCCCTGCGTCCGGAAAAGGACTCGTTCCAACCGGTCGTGTCCGGCATCCGTTCCCTTGCCGTAACGCGTGCCGTGCGAGCCGCGCTTCGCTTTCGGATCGATTGTCGCTGGATCGACCCTGGATCGGACCCAGGTGCGGCGGCGATCGGCGCGGGGCGGGAAAGGATGGGAGCTGGCACGCCATTCGCTAGAGGCTA
>PMNO01000667.1 GCA_003161835.1 Myxococcales bacterium
GGATGCTGAAACGGATCATCAAGTTCTCGGCGGAAAACCCCCTGGTGGTGATCGCCGCGACCGTGGTGGCGCTCGCCATCGCGGTCTGGTGCATGCGCGAGATGCCGCTCGATGCCCTGCCCGATCTCTCGGACACGCAGNNGACTTCGGGTTCAGCTACGTCTACGTCATCTTCGAGGACGGCACCGACACCTACTGGGCCCGCGCCCGGGTGCTGGAGTTCCTGTCGAAGATAACCCCGCAATTGCCCGCGGGCGTGCAGACCGAACTGGGTCCGGACGCCACCAGCGTCGGTTGGGTCTTTCAATATGCGCTCGTCGATCGCTCGGGGAGCCACAGCAGCGACGAACTGCGCAGCCTGCAGGACTGGTTCGTGCGCTATGCCGTGCAGAGCGTACCCGGGGTGGCCGAGGTGGCCACGGTGGGCGGCCAGGTCCGGCAGTATCAGATCACGGTCGACCCGACCCGGCTGGCCGCGCAAAGACTACCCCTCAATGCCGTCATCGCGGCGGTGCGCCAGGGCAACAACGACGTCGGTGGCCGGCTGGTGGAGCTCGCGGGCCGCGAATACATGGTGCGCGGGCGCGGCTATGTGAAATCGATCGCCGATCTCGAAAAGCTGGTCTTGAAGACGGATGGCGGAACGCCGGTCCAGGTCAAGGACGTGGCGACGGTGGCCCTCGGTCCGGAGATGCGCAGGGGTATCGCCGACTACAACGGGGAAGGTGACGTGGTCGCCGGAATTGTGGTGATGCGCCAGGGCGAAAATGCGCTGGCCGTCATCGAGCGCGTGAAGGCCAAGCTGAAGGATTTGCGGGCCTCGCTGCCCGCCGGCGTCGACGTGGTCACCACCTACGACCGATCCGACTTGATCACACGCGCCATTCACACCGTCAGGGACAAGCTGATCGAGGAAGTCATGATCGTCGCGGCCGTGATCCTGCTGTTCCTGTGGCACGTCCCGTCGGCCATCGTTCCCATCTTGACGATCCCCATCAGCGTGCTGCTGGCCTTCGTTCCCATGTATTTGATGGGACTGGGGGCGAATCTGATGTCGCTCGCCGGCATCGCCATCTCCGTGGGCGTGCTGGTCGACGGCGCCATCGTCGAGGTGGAGAACGCCTACAATCGCATCTATCAGTGGAAGGCGGCGGGACGGCCGGGGGATTTTCACAGGGTGCGCCTGGAAGCGTTGCAGGAGGTTGGACCGTCGGTGTTCTTCTCGCTGCTGGTGATCGCCGTGGCGTTCATGCCGGTGTTCACCCTGGTCGATCAAGAGGGGCGGTTGTTCCGACCGCTCGCATTTTCCAAGAACCTGGCCATGGCGATCGCCGCGCTCCTGGCGATCACCCTGGATCCCGCGGTCAGAATGCTGTTCGCGCGGATCGATCCCTTTGCCTTTCGTCCCCGGTCCCTGTCCTGGGTGGCCACCCGGCTCCTGGTCGGAACCTACACCTCCGAGGAACGGCACCCCGTGACGCGCCTGCTGCACCGGTTGTACGAGCCCCCGTGTCGATTCGTGCTGCGGCACCCGAAGCTCACGGTGTTCTTGAGCGTGCTCGTGGTGGCCTCGGCGATTCCCGTCTACCGCCGCCTGGGCTCCGAGTTCATGCCCCCCCTGCGCGAGGGCACCTTGCTGTACATGCCGTCCGCCGTCGAGCCGGGCATGTCGGTGGCCGAAGCCCAGAAGGCCCTGCAGGTTCAGGACAAGATCCTGATGACCTTTCCCGAGGTCGAGCGCGTGTTCGGCAAGGCGGGGCGCGCCGGCACGTCCACCGACCCGGCACCGCTGTCGATGTTCGAGACCACCATCTTGTTGAAGCCCGAGCGGCAGTGGAGGTCCCGCCCGCGCTGGTACTCCGGACACGTACCCGAGTGGTTGCAACCGGCGCTGCGCTCGCTGTGGAGCGATCGCATCGCCGAGGACGATCTGATCGCGCGGATGAACGCGGCCCTGCAATTGCCAGGAATCAGCAACGCGTGGACCATGCCCATCAAGGCGCGCCTCGACATGCTATCGACGGGCATCCGGACCCCCGTGGGCATCAAGGTCACGGGAGGCGATCTCTCGGTCATTCAAAAGATTGCGCTCCAGATCGAGAATGCCGTTCAACACGTGCCGGACACCCGCAGCGTCTTCGCGGAGCGCGTGGCGGGCGGATTCTTCCTGGATTTCGTGCTCGATCGCGATCACCTGGCCCGGTACGGCCTATCGGTCGACGACGCCAACATGATGGTGATGACCGCCGTCGGCGGCGACACCCAGACCACCACCATCGAGGGACGGCAGCGGGTTGGCGTGAACGTCCGCTACGCCCGCGACTATCGCGACGACATCCAGGCGCTCAAACGGGTGCTGGTCCCGCTGCCAAACGGACAGGGTCAAATTCCCATGTCCGAGATCGCGGACGTGCACCTGGCCGAGGGACCGTCGATGATTCGCGACGAGAACGGGCTGCTGTCGGGGTACGTCTACATCGACTTCGACACCGCGAAGGCGGATATCGGAGGCTACGTCGATCGGGCCAAGCAGGCCGTCGCGGCCGCGGTCGCGCTGCCATCGGGCTACTCGCTCGTTTGGAGCGGGCAATACGAAAACATGCTGCGCGTCCAGAAGCGGCTGAGGTTCATCCTGCCGCTGACCTTGGTGCTGATCTTTTCGCTCCTGGCGTTGAACACGAANNGCGGTTTGGGTCGGCCTCATTGCCCTGATGGGCCTCGATGCCGAGACCGGCGTGTTCATGCTGCTGTTTCTGGATCTGGCGCACGACGAAGCGCGCGCGCGCGGGCGCCTACGCACCACCGGGGATCTGGCCGAAGCCATCATCCACGGGGCCGTCAAGCGCGTCCGTCCCAAGGCCATGACCGTGTGCGCGGCCTTCCTGGGCCTGGTGCCCATCATGTGGTCCACCGGCGCGGGAGCCGACCTGATGAAGCGCATCGCCGCCCCCATGGTGGGTGGCCTGGTGACCTCGTTCGCGCTGGAGCTGCTGGTTTACCCGGCGGTCTACTTTCTGTGGCGGCGCCACGAGGTGACGGAGGGGCCACAAACGATTGCCGTACCGGATACCGGCGCCGCTGATCTACACTGACTGTCGCGAATCGCGATTCCCGATTCGCGATTCCCGATGGCGGATCAGCAAATGAACATGAAGCACATCGCCGGCTGTCTCAAGAGCCACGGCTACGTGACCATCGAGGACTCCTTGCCCGCGACGCTCCTGGCGAACCTGCGCAAACGGTGTGACAGAAACGGGGAGGAGCACTTTTCTCCGGCCCGCATCGGCCGCGACAGCCAGCGCCAACTGCGAGAGTCCGTCAGGGGCGATGTCATTCACTGGCTGGATGCCTCCAACGCCGACGCCCGTTTGTTTTTCAGCCTTATGGACCGGCTGAGACGGTGCCTGAACGAGGCGCTGTACCTGGGACTATTCGCGTATGAATGTCACTACGCGATCTTCGGTGCGGGGGCGTTCTACCAAAAGCATCTGGACGTCCTGCAAGGGGGCGACAATCGTCTGCTGTCAACCGTGGTTTACCTGGATGATGAATGGACCGCCACCGATGGCGGGGAGCTGATCCTTTATGCGAGCGACCAGAGCGTAGTTGCCCGAGTTCTTCCCGCGCCGGGACGGATGGTCATCTTCCTGAGCGCGGATTTTCCGCATGAAGTGCTGGCCGCCCAGCATGAGCGTCACAGCATTTCTGGTTGGTTCCGGGGTCGAGCGCTCGCGTCCTGATGACTCGCGCCGTCCCGCGCCGGTCCGTCCCAGCCAGCCGGCTCCGGGCCGCCCGGGTTCGTGCGCCCGTCTGCCTCGCTCAGAGTGGATTCCCATCGAGCACGCTCCGGACTTTCCGGGCCAGGCTTTCGGCGGTGAACGGCTTTTGCAGAAACGCCATGCCAGTTTCCAGAGCGCCGTGAGACACAATGCTCCCGTCGGTGTACCCCGACATGTAGAGCACCTTGAGCTCGGGCCAACGTGCCCTCAGNNCGTTCGAGGATCCGCTGCGCGACCACGCGCACGGCCTCCTCGTCCTCGACGAGCAAGATCGTCTCGGAGCCGCGCAGGCTCCCCAGCACGGGCGCGGCGATGGAATCGTCAATCGGCCCCTCGACCCGAGGCAAGTAGACCTTGAATGTGGTCCCTCGCCCGGGCTCGCTGTAGACCCAGATTCCGCCCCCGCTCTGCTGGACGATGCCAAAGACCGTGGAGAGCCCCAGCCCGATGCCCCGCCCGGGTGTCTTGGTCGTGAAAAATGGCTCGAAGATCCGCAGCCTGGTGGCCTTGTCCATGCCCATCCCGGTGTCCGTCACCGCAAGGAGCACGTACCGGCCCGGCGCCGTGCCCAGGTGCGTCCGGGCAAAGGCCTCGTCGAGGACCACGTTGGCGGTCTCAATGGTGAGTTTGCCGCCGGCAGGCATGGCGTCGCGCGCGTTAACCACCAGATTCATGACGATCTGCTCGATATTTCCGCGATCGGCGCGGACTCGGCCCAACCCCGGCTCCAGCACGGAGATCAGTTCGAGCTGCTCACCCAGGACCCGCCGCAGCATCTTTTCAAGGTCGCCGAGCAGATCGTTCAGGTTCAGGATTTTGGCTTCCAGGACCTGTTGTCGACTGAACATCAACAACTGTCGCGTGAGTTCGGCCGCGCGCTCGGCGGCCTTGTTGATCTCCTCGAGGTCGGCGCGCAACGGATCCTCGGAGCCCAGCGTCGCGAGGATGGTCTCGCCATAGCCGAGAATGACGGACAACAAGTTGTTGAAATCGTGCGCGACGCCGCCGGCCAATCGACCCACGGCGTCCATCTTCTGCGACTGGCGGAGCTGCTCCTCCAATGATTCGCGCGCCAGCGCGGCCCGCCGGTTGGCGGTGGTATCCATCGACAGGATAACCAGCCCCTCAGGGGTCGGCTGGATCCTCACCTCGAACCAGGCCTTGGTCCCGTCGAGATGGGTGAGCTCATCCTCGCCGTGAACCGGCACATTCTCCCGGAGACAGCGCTGCAAGAGCGCGTGAATCCCCGAGCTCTCGAAGTCCGGATAGAGCTCCATCGGCGTGCGACCCAGCAGCTCTGTCTTCGGCAGCCGCGCCTGCCGCGCGCCTGCCGCGTTGACGTAAAGATAGCGGAGGTCTGGTCCGAGGATGGTGTAGCCCTCCATCATGTTGTCCAGGGTGCGCCGCAGGCGGCCCTCGCTCTCGAATAGCGCCGCCTCCGCGCGTACGCGTTTGGTGTGGTCCTGCACGATCACGAAGCGCGACGGCTTGTCTTCAAAGAGCGTCGGGTGGCTTCTGCCGTCAACATGAACGATGGTGCCATCCTTGCGGCGGTGACGGGCCGTGCCGATCATCTCCTCTTGGCCGCGGGCGTCTCGCATGACGTCCGCCAGCTGGACTTGATCTTCGGGCAGGCGCAGGTCGCGCAAGCTCAGCTCCAGGAATTCCTTCTTTTCGTACCCATACAGTTTGAGGGCGGCGGAGTTGGCGGCCAGCAAGCGCAGGGTATTCACGTCAAATACGAAGGTCGCGATCGGGCTGCCCTCGAATAGAGATCGGTGGGTCTGCTCCGACCTGCGTATGACCTCCTCGGCGTGCTCCGCCGACCGCCGCGCGACCTGCGCGGACGCGTAGAGCTGCGCATTTTCAATCGCCAGGGAGGCATGGACCGCCAGATGCTCTGCCAGGTCCCGGTCATCCTCGTCGAAGGGCGGCGCTTCGGGCCGGAAGCGGCCCAGGCTCACGACACCGATGGAACGGCCGTGGGCGCGCAAGGCGACCACCAAAAAACTGTGGAGACCCAGCTTGCGTTGCCACTCGACTTGCGCCGCCGTCGTATCGGACCGCGCACCGGTGGGATTCACGCGCGGCACGAGCATCGCCTCGCCGGTCGCCAAAATCTTTCTCAGGGCCGGCTGCTCCGCGAGCACCAGCGGCGCGCCCAGGAACATCTCCCGGATTTGTTCGAGGGCCGCCGAGTCGTTGGCGTGCAGTGCAGCCGGCGTCATCGTCGCGCCGTCCTCGGATAGAAGAAACACCGAACACGCATCCTTGACAACCTCGCTCAAGCTGCGCGCAACATCATTCAAGAGTCGCTTGTAGTCGGTCGTGGCTTCCGAGAATGTCCGCGCGGCCTCCGAGACGACGCGCAATCGGTCCTGGAAGCGCTGTATCTGTTCCGATGCTGGCTCCGACCCAATCATCGCCACGCGCGTCCCCCCTGGCGCGCCTCGACGAGTCCGATCGCCCTGAAAAAGGGCGCCGCGTCGCCATCGCCTAGCAGAACCCCGGGCCTCTTCGGTGCCAAACGTCGCCTCCTTGCCGGCCAATCCGTGCTGGAGATTGTATATGAAATCAACAGTTCCTGAACACGGTCCCTCGGATGGGCCGCCGTGCCGTGAC
>PMNO01000614.1 GCA_003161835.1 Myxococcales bacterium
CACAAGGGGCACTTTCGCGCCCAAAGGAGTCGGTTATTACCACGCCCTGTTCACTCGCAAAAGCGCCGGGCCGGCTCTGTCTGCCGGCGGCGCTCGTCCTGCTCGCCGGTTGCGTGCCGACGGGCGGCAAGCCCGCCAGTGGCGCAATCGGCCTTTCGTGTGACGGTGGCCCCTGCACCACGAGTCCGCCCGTGAACTGCGCCGCCGCGGAGCAGGGTCTGGAGTTCGCGCCCTTCCCGATCGCGGACTTCGAAGGGGCGGCCGCGGAGTTCCTGTACATGTACACCGATGACACGGCGATTCTGCACACGGACGACCCTGTCCAGAGATCCAAGGGCTACGCCCCGCCCACCTTCCTCGAGAGCCATTGTGGCGCCGTCGTTCCCAGCAACGAACATGTCTTCCACGTCACGGGAGGGCCCTTTCTGGCTTGGGGAGGTGGCATGGGGATCTCCATGCAGCATCTGTACAAGGACGCGAGGGTCTGTACCGGTGTTTCGCCGCCGCCCAGCTTCTGTCCTCCTCTACCCGCGGACGATCCGGATGGCGCTCAAACGATCAATCAGGTGGCCCTGGATCTGAGCCAGTGGGACGGCGTGGCCCTCTGGGCCCGACGCGGGTCGAACAGCCAGCCCTTGCTCCGGGTCCTGGTCGGCGACAAGCACACGGATGATGATCTCAGCTACCTGATGTACCAGAAAGATCCCGCGCAGCCTCGCTACTGCGAGCGCGTTCGCGACTGTTCCTGTCAGGGCCATACGTGTGACTACTATGCCGATTCGGTCTCCAAGGTCGTGGCCGGCGGTGGGTACTATTGCGGGTTTCCTGGCACCTCCGTGGCAAGCGCCGTGACGATGGGGCAGGTGCAGGATTCCGACATGGACAAGGCTTCCAATACCTGCAATGTCACCCGTTGCGACGAGGGCAACCCTGCCTATTCGGACGATCCGCAGTTTCATGGCCGGGCGTGCCGGCCCTACGCCTTCAAGAACGGCAACCAGAGCAGCTTCTGCTTCAACCCGGACGATCCCCCTCCGGCGGAGCCGGACCAGCAGTGCGGGGATCACTTCACGTTTCCGCTTCACCTCACGACCCAATGGCAGCTCTACCTGGTGCCGTTCAGCAGCATGTCGCAGCAGGGCTGGGCAAAGAAGGCACCTTTTCTCGATCTGAAGTCGGTCTCCGTGGTCCGGCTGACCTGGGACGCGGGCAACATCGACTACTACATCGACGATCTCCGGTTCTATCGCGCCGCGCGTCCGTGACCCCGCCGCGCTAGCGTCTGGGTCAGACGACCTCGCGCTGGGCGTCGCGAACGGCTGGCCTCACCACCACATGCTTGCGGACAGCGTCACGGTGTCGCTGTCCGGAACGATCTTCAGGTCTTCGGCGGGCGGATCACCCACCCGGACGGTGGTTCGCGATCCGTTGAACCAGTGCGAATATTGCAGGACGACCTGGTCCGTCGCCTGCCAGTCGGTCCGAAAGATGATCCGTGGCGACACGACGGCGAATCGGTAGGCCCCGCCATCGGTGTCGCCCATCGAAATTCCCGGACCCGACACTCCGGGATCCACCCGATCGTAGCGCAGCGAAGCCGCCAGCCACGATAACAGGCTGTAGGTCGTCTCCAGCCCGAGCTTGCGCTTCGTGATGTTGTCTCGCGACGCCTCGGCGCTGCTGACGTGCGTCTGCAGCGCGAAGAGGCTGACGAACAGATCCGGCCCGTCGCCAGAGAACGGGACGGGGTAGCTGACCAGGCGTCCGATGCTCAGGTCATACTGCCCTCCGATGGTGTCCAGCTTTCCGGTGCCGCCGCTGTTGCCGCCGAAATAATTGTCCATCAGGCCCTTGCCGCCCTGGGTATTGAGAACGCTGATGATGCGGCTGACCACCCGCGCTTGCAGCGCATCGGTGTGCGCATAGGCCAGGTACAACTGGCCGAATCGTCCCAGGCTCAGGCGCGCATCCGCGGCGAGGATGTTGATGCGGCCGTCGGGCGACGAGGTCCCCAGCGTGTCCTGACCCGACGCGCGGATGAAATGGCCGCCCACCATGACCCGCCGTTTGTAGCCGACCCCGATGTGCCCGTCCGCCACGAAGGTATTGCCGGCGCCCGCGTCGGCGAAGTTGTTCCACACGTCCGGCGTGATGCTGCTCGAGGCCTGGTTGGTCTGTCCGCGCAACCCTTGCTCGAACACGAACGTGAAGTTCTTGAACCCGGTCTTCAAGGTGGCCTGCTCGCCCGCGCCACTGATGCGCGCGATGAGGGGCGTCCCGTACCGTCCTTCGTCGTATTCGCCCGGCGCTCCGTAGCGGGACGAAAATGCGCCGACGAGGAGCTGCAAATGGAATCGGTTGCCCCCCACCGGCGGCAGAACGCTCAGGAACAGATCCGTGATGCCCATCTGGTCGGCCGGTTCCAGGAACGACGTCGAGACGTTCGCCTGCCGGGCCACGATGCTGATGTTCGCCGAGACAATATTGTTGCCTTCGGAAAAATTCAGCTTGGCGTAGGTCATCGGTATCACGCCGGTGTGCGAGAACGTTTCCAGATCATCGGGAACCACGGGGGGCGCATGCAGCACGTTCTTGCTCTGCCCGTCCATCGGCGCCGCCCGGGTGTTGAATCCCATCGTCAGGGGCGCGGTGAAAAATCCGTGGAAGTCGAAACGCCATTCGCCCTCGCTGAGCGAACGTTGCCCGTAAGACGGGGTCATCCCGCCCGGGAGCGCCGCCACCTGGGGCGCCGAAGGATCCAGGCTGAGCGCGGGATCGATGCTCAGGCCCTCGGGGTCGGCCGGTTTGTCGGTCGCTTCGTCGGCCCGCGCCGCCGAGAGGCCGCCGCCCCCGCCGGCCAAGGCCAAGGCCAAGGTCGCGACCACCACGCCTGCCCGGAGGCCGCTACCGACGCCGCCGCCGATTTCGCGCCAACGACTCTTGTAGGGGTCCCTCATGGTGCGCTCTGCTTTCATGACTCCGCTTTCGTGCATCGGTCTCACCACGACAGGTTGGCGTTGATGGCGATCAGTTGGTCATCGAGCCGACCGATATCGGACGCCACGATGGAACTCGCTTCGGGATGGCTGCGGGGGCCGTAAAACCACTTGCCGTAGATGATCGTGATGTTGTCCGGGCTGCTCCAGTTGCTCTTGAAGACCAGACGGGCGGCCAGCACGTGGAACGTCTCGCCGGCGTCCTTGGAATTGGGCGACACCCGATCGGCGCGCACCCCGGCACCCATGAAGGGCAGGAACGTGTACAGAAGGTCGGCGCCGAACTTGTACCGAAAACGATGATTGAAGATGTCCGCGTCGGTGGGCAAAGGTCCGGGGCTGGTGGCGCCCGGGGGCAGCGTGGTGCCCTGAAGGGCGGCCGTGTTGGTCAACGTGTAGGCCATCACGAACCCCGTGTTGAGAACCACGTCGGGGCGATCGTTGGTGAACGGTTGCGGCGAGGTCAAGATGCGCCCGAGGCTGGCGCTGTAGTTCAGGCCCGCGACCCACAGCCTCCCGGTTCCCCCGCTGGCGGGTCCCCACCATCGTTCGGTCAAGTTCTGTCCGTCGCCGCCGAAGGTCCCGAGCCCCTTGAGAGTGAAAGCGTTCGAGCCCTTCACGAACGACCCGCCCACCCCGAAGTAACCCCAGGTTCGGCTGTTCACCGTCGCGTCGAATCCCAGAAGGTCGATGCGCCCGTCGCGGGGGTGCGCCTCGTCCACGGCGCGGGTCGCGTGGTTGTCGATCAGCGCCATGGTTCGATCGTCGTGCGCCCAGTTGACCATGGTGTGCAGCTGGGCCTTGATGGTCGGCTCCCCCGTCCGCAGTAGACCGAAATGAAGATGGTGAACCCACGCGGCCGGGAACGTCGGATTGATGCCCCCGTTGCCCCCCGTCGGGACCACGCCGCTCGGCACCTGGCCATTGCGGGTCCCGGCGAAACCTTGCTCGAACAACAGGCTGAGGTTTGGCCCGAGCGCGTACTCGGCGGTCACATCCTCGCCCACGCCGCGGGCCAGGCCGACCACGTGGTTGGTGTATATGCCGGGCCCGTACTGTCCGAGGCTTCCCNNATCTGGTAGTAGGTCGTCGGCTCGGTGGGGTTCCAGGTGTTGATGGCGAGGTTGACGCTGACCAGTTGTTTGGCATAGGCGAAGTTCAACGCCGCCCACTGACCCGGCATCGTGCTCGTGCCCACGAACGACGCGTATTCGTCGATGGTTCGCGGCGGCGAGCTGTACGTCGTGGTCCCCTGGCCGGGAGCGGCGCTGGCGCGGCGGCCGAT
>PMNO01000111.1 GCA_003161835.1 Myxococcales bacterium
AAGCCGGTCACGTTCATCGGGCCGGTCGGCGCGGCCGGCCTCGTGGGGCTGGCCCGGGACACCTGGGAGCAACGGATGCGCGCCCTTTCCGCCCGGTTTCGGGGTCACCCGCGCCTTGCCGATTCGCAAGTGACGCTGCAGGTGTCGTCGGTGAATCGTTGGATCGCGACCTCGGAGGGCGCGCTGGTGCAAGACGGGCGNNGCCGACGACGGCATGGATCTGGAACGGTTCGAGGGGTTCGACGCAGCATCTATCGATCGGCTGCCCAGCGAAGCTGAGATGATGCGCGCCGCCGACAGCATGATTGCCGATCTGGAGACCTTGCGGGTGGCGCCGCTGGCCGATCCGTACATCGGGCCCGCGATCCTGGAAGGCAAGGCCGCCGGAGTGTTCTTCCATGAAATATTCGGGCATCGCGTCGAGGGCCACCGTCAGAAGAACGAGGACGAGGGCCAGACCTTCGCGCGCAAGGTCGGGCAACCCATCATGCCCGATTTCATCAGCGTCTATGACGATCCCACCCTGACCCAGTTGAACGGCGTCGATCTCAGCGGCGCCTACCGTTTCGACGACGAGGGTGTAGCAGCGTCGCGGGCGGTTCTGGTCGACCGCGGCGTCCTCAAGGGATTCTTGCTCAGCCGATCGCCGACGCGGGGATTCAACCATTCGAACGGCCACGGGCGCCGCCAGGAAGGGCGCGCCACCGTGTCGCGCCAGGGGAACCTGGTGGTGCAGCCCGCCACCAGCGTGACCTTGCCCCAGCTGCGCGAGCGCTTGCGGACCGAGGCGCGGCGGCAAGGCAAGTCCTACGGCCTTTTGTTCAAGGACATCTCGGGTGGATTCACAAACACCAACCGCGGCGGTCCCCAGGCCTTCAAGGTTCTGCCGATTCTCGTCTACCGTGTGTTCACGGACGGCCGCCCCGATCAGCTGGTGCGCGGGGCCGATCTGGTGGGGACGCCGCTGGCATCGCTGACCAAGATTCTGGCCGCGGCGGACGATTTTCAGACATTCAACGGCATGTGCGGCGCGGAATCCGGCTTCGTTCCGGTATCGGCCACCAGCCCCAGCTTGCTGGTCGAGCAGATCGAGGTTGAACGAAAGGACAAGGGAAACAACAAGCCGCCCGTGTTACCGGCCCCGAGTCTCGGGCACGGCGCGCCGGTGACCGGAGGCGCGCGGTGAAAAGGGCGTCGCTTACAATCGCGGTCGTCCTGGGCGGGCTGGGGTCGCTCGGTCTTGGTCGGGAGGTGTTGCTGATGCCGGCGCGGACTTTCGTGGAGGACGATCAGGCGATCGCGCGCGCACTGAGGGAAGAAGCGGCGCGGTCGATGGCGGAGCTGCACCTGGCCGATTCGCCGCGACCGTACTACGTGGCCTACGCGGTGTCCGACGTCAATCAGGCCGTGGTGACCGCGACGTTTGGCGCCGTCACCGGGGCCACGGGATATCGGGGTCGGCTGCTGAGGACCGAGGTGCGGGTGGGTGATCCCACCTTCGACAACAGCAATACGGCAGAATCGGTTTTTGGCAGCGACGTCGAATCGTTGCCCGTCGACGACGACGGGCCGGCCTTGCGTCGCGAGCTGTGGTTGCGCACCGACGAGGCCTACAAGAACGCCATCGAAACTCTGGCCAAGAAAAAATCGGCCGCCGCCGGTCAAGCCAGCCGCGAGGACGAGGGGGAGGTCCCCGATTTCTCGTCGGACAAGCCCGCGCAGCTGGTGGTGCCATTTCCGGGCGGCGCGCCCGAGCCCGATCAGTTGGTGGACGTGGTCACCCGCCTGTCGACGGTCGCCCGTGAATTTTCCGAGATCGCCGGCAGCCGGGTCACGGGCACCTACGCAACGGTGCGGCGCCGCTTTGTCTCCAGCGCGGGCGCTGCCTCGGACGAGTCGCGGGGCACCGTGCGCGTCGACGCGGTCGCGGAAACCCAGGCCCCCGATGGCATGCGCCTGGTGAACTTCGTGTCGTTCACCGCCTCGACGCCGTCGGGACTGCCACCGCTGGCGGACATGCAGAAGGCCGTGCGGCACATGGCCACCGAGTTGGTCGAGATGCGCGAGGCGCCGATTGCACAAAACGGGGCGGCGACGGTCCTGTTCGAAGGCCCGGCGGCCGGTCAGATCGTGAAATTGCTGTTGGGCGACAACCTGGCCGGCACGCCGGCTCCGCGCACGGCCTCCGGCGGAGAAGAGCGCGGCCAGACCAGCGACTTCGCCGAGAGGCTGGGACAAAAGGTGGCGGCGTCTTTGTTGATGGCCAGCGATGATCCGCTGCGCGATCTCGGCCCGGGGAAGGTTCCGCTGTTTGGCGCCTATCGGATCGACGACGAGGGAATCGCCTCCGAACGAGTGACCGTGATCGATTCGGGTGTCTTGAAGGGCCTGCTGATGACGCGGGCGCCACGAAAGGAGCTCACCCATTCGAACGGGCACGCGCGGGCGACCCGGTTTGGGGGCCCGCGTGCCGTGGTCGGCAATCTCATCGTGTCCGGCAAGCCGAACGCGCCACGCGCCGCATTGTCACGCCCCGCGCTGCTGGCCGAGATGACCAGAGCGGCGAAGAGCGGGGCCCTGCGCAGCTACATCGTGAAGTTGCTGGACGATCCGGGTGTCGCGGGGGTCGCCAGCGGCGATGACAACGTGTCCATGTTTTCCGTGGGCGGCGCCAGCCGTTCCGCGCCATCGATCAAGCCGCTGGTCGTCTATCGACTGAATGCCGACGGCAAGGAGGAATTGGTGCGCGGTCTCACGTTGGAGGGGCTGGTTCCTCGCTCGCTGAAAGACATCGTCGCGATGGGCAAGGACGGCACGGTTTACAACTACCAAGAAGGTGGCGCGGGATTTGTCGGCATACCGTCGTCGGTGGTGGCACCGCCGCTGCTGTTCACGGACGTGGACGTGCGTCGATCCATTGGCAAGAACCGCCGCCCGCCTCTGTACCCGCGGCCTGGATTCTAGGCCGCCTCAACGCACGCGCCGGAGCGATGCACGCGGGCCATGTGGAGGACCGCACGCTCCGCGGTCGGGACATGCGTTCCCAGGGCGTCAGTTGTCCGGCTGGCGCAGATCGTCTTGCCAGGGCGAGCGGTTGGCGGTGTCGCAAAGCCAGGAAAAGACAGCCCTGGCCTCGAGGTACTCGTCGAGCGCGACATCGACCAGGGCGGCGGGCACGAGATCGATCTCGGCGCCTTCCCAGATGAAGCCAGGAATTCCCTTGGTCAGAGCCATCAACCCCGACGTGCGCAGCTTGTCTCCGCAACGCCAGACGCGCTCCATCGTCATCCCGGCGGCACGGGCGAAGGAGGCGGGTGGGCGGATCGCGTCTGGGAGACCGGGGGCGTCCAAGCCGACCGCCCAGCACAGCCACACGAGGCCGCTCCAGTCGGCCCGGGCGCAGCGCAAGATGCGGAGGATGGCGGTGGGCGTCGGCTCCACACCGCGCGTTTCGTCGACGGTGATATCGATCCACGGCGGCGTTTCGTCGACCTCCGCCGCTTCCACCGCCGGGCCGCCGGGGACATCCGGATCGACACCTTGGTATTCCGCGGCGGACATTTGAAACGTCCACCGGGACAGCGCGGCCGGTCCATGGGGCAAGAGCGCCGACAGATCAGGGATCATGAATGACAGATCGCGGGGATCACGACCGTCGTTGGTATCGCGGTTGTCGTCCTGGGCGGCCAATTGCGCCACCAACGACGCGCGCAGGCGCCCCAAGCGGGTCGCGTAGCGCTGTATCACGTCGCGGACCTCGGCGGGCGATCGCGCGATTCCCAGGGCGGCATCGGTCTCGCCAACGCCAACGCCAATGTCCACGTTGGCAGCGCCCGTGTCGGCCTCGAACGACTCGTTGTGCGGCCAGAAGGCAAATCGCGGGAAATAGACCCGCAAGTACATCTCCAGGAATTCCCCCTGTTCCGGCGAGGCCGCCGCGACGCGGGCCACGTCCGCGCGTGCCGACGCGAGATCGCCGATCGTCCCGTACAACAACGCGCGCGTGGCCAACCGCTCCGTCGACGCGGGCGCCAGCAGCACCGCGGCGCTGACGAGATCCATCGCGGCCCGATCGTTTTCCGGCAGCGTCTTGCCGACTGCCCACAACAGCGTCGAGGCATCGCCCCCGCGTTTCAGGGCATCGATCAAGGTCACGGCATTCGCGGCGCCGCGATCCATGGCCTGCCGCGCGTCGGCGACAGCGATCTCCGAACGCAGGGGCAGGGTCCAGGTGGCAATCGCTTGCGTGATCTCCGCGGGATCGTGCGCTCGGGCGGAGGCACGCGCCGCGGCGATCAGCCCTTCGCCCACCCGCCGTGCGGCGAACAAGGTCTGCGCCACTCCCCGCCACCAGGAGGGCGGCTGGCGCTCGTTCAGCAGGGCCGGCGACTGCGACAGCATCCCCTCATCCAAGACCAATCCGAGATCGCGCTCGGCCAGCACCGCGCCCGCAGCATCCACGTATCGCCATACCCCCTGCGCCTGATCCGCTTCAAACGAACCGAACTGGCCGCAGACCCGGGGATCGACGAATTGGCCGGCCACATGGTGGGGGGCGGCAAAGGGCCCCGACAATCGCCCGTCGATGTAGTGCGCGTCCCATTCGAGCGCACCGGTCTCATCGAATGATTGCACCTGCCCGTGGCGTTTTCCCCGCACCAATCCCTCGATCAGGCGCAGCGTGCCGTCGGCCGCCCAGCGTTTGAGCGTCCCCGTGTAGCCCGTCTGGTCGAAGGCGACACCCATCTCCCAAGCCTGGCCGCTCTCGTTGAACCAAGCCCCCGCGGGGACACCCGGCGGAAGCTCGGGATAGGGCGCCCCCGAATCCAACAACCGCTGACCATCCCGGTTGAACCAGCCGCGGCCAAATCCACTCGGGTGGGAGTAGTCCTGTCGCATCTGCCAGGCCCCGGGCGGGACGCAGCACGATTGCAAGCGTTCGGCCCGAGGATCGTCGTTCGCGTAGCGATGATGAACGCCTCGTTCGGCGCCGGCGGAGAAGCACCCAATCGAAAACAAACTGCCGTCCGGATGAAATGTCCACGCTGGCCCGACCTGCTTCCCATGGTCGTAGGCCCGGATCTCGCGCGCTGATCCGTCGGCCCGCCACGAACGAAACGGGCCGTGCGGACGCCCGGCACTATCGCTCTGCTGGAGGTGCCATTCCTCGTACGATTCCGCCCAGGTCGCGGCGGCCGGTACGTTCGCGGGACGCGGTGGTGTTTGCGAGACGGTTGGAGCCACCATCGCCGTCACCGTGGGCGCCTCCTTGGATCCCTCCGTCGGCGCCTCGTCCCGGAAAGTCATGGTGCCGCTCACCCTGAAAAAGATAGGTGGTCGACGGCCAGAATCCAACCCGATGCGGTCGAATCATGGCCGTCGCATCGGCGAGCTGCGCGCACCCGCGGTCTCTCGAACCTAGCGCGGCAGCGAATTCCGCGCGCCTGCGTCGGACGACCGCGACGAACGTGGAAGTGGTGGCGGACCGGGAGTGAGGGTGATGGGCGCGCGCTGCGCGGCGTGACGTTTCCTGACGGGCATTCGGCCACGGAATGGAAATCGCGGCGTGAACAGACGGGTGGCCAGGCGCAAACGTCGACCGATCCTTTTTCCGATGGCCGACAGTCCGACTCCGAGCTCGCCGAAGAAACCGCGCGACGTGAGGCGCAGCAGATACGCCCAGGCCTCTCCGACACCCGATGATGACCGCCGTCGAAACCATGGCATGGACCTATCTTGGGCCGATCGCGAAAAGCTGCCAGAAAAACCCGCAATGCCCACGTTTTCTTCCAGACGCGCCGCGACATCGGATCGATCGGAAAAGTTCTTGCGACCGGCCCAAATTGATCGGGGAGGGTGTACTCTGCCGCGCGCACCCGGGGGGAACGGGGAGAGCCCCGAAATGGAAATCGATGCGGATCTAAGGCTCAGCTTCGTCACTGAACAGTTGCCGGCCATATTGTGGACCACGGACCGAGAACTACGTTTCTCGTCCGCTGTAGGCGCGGGACTGGCCGCGATGGGCATCGCGTCCGAACAGGTCGTCGGAGTCCGTCTGGAGGATTTCTTCGCCGGGGATTCCATGGCCGCGCGCAATCTGGCCGCCCATCGCGCGGCCCTGGAGGGGCAGGGCACCTCCACGGATGCCCGTTTCGGGAACCGGGTGTTCCAATGCCGCATCGATCCGCTCCGCGATGGGCGCGGGGAGATCACGGGAACGATCGGGGTGGCGCTGGACATCACCGAGCGCAAGAAGATGGAGGCAAAGCTCATCCAGGCCGAGCGCCTGGCTTCCATGGGTACGCTCGCCGCCGGGGTGGCGCACGAGATCAACAATCCGCTGACCTACGTCATGGCGAACATCGGCTTTGTCGCCGACCGGCTAACGAAACTGGTGCCGCGGGATCCATCCCCCTCGGTGGCGACGCAGTTGCAGGAACTGGCGACCGCTCTGGCTGAGGCCCAGGAAGGGGCGAGCCGCGTGCGACAAATCGTACGCGACCTGAAGATCCTGGCCCGGGGCGACGAGGAGCGCTATGGCCCGATCGACGTGCGCGGCGTCATCGAATCGTCCATCAGCATGGTGTCAAATCAGATTCGCATGAAAGCCCAACTGGTCAGAACCTTGGCGGACGTGCCGCTGGTCGAGGCCAGCGAGTCGCGCTTGGGACAGGTTTTCCTGAACCTGCTTGTCAATGCGACGCAGGCCATCGACCACGGAGACGTGGCCGGCAACAAGATAGCCGTGTGCACCAGCACCGATCCGGTGGGGCGTGCGGTCATCACCGTGTCCGACACGGGAGCCGGGATTCCTCCCGAGGTGATGGGGCGCATCTTCGATCCGTTCTTTACCACCAAGCCCCTGGGCGTGGGGACCGGGCTCGGCCTGTTCATTTGCCACGGAATCGTCAAGGCCCTGGGCGGCGAGATTGCGGCCGAGAGCGCACCGGGCCGGGGCACGACGTTCCGCGTGACCCTGCCGCCGGCGCGCGGGGCCAGCAAAGCCGGGTTCCACCTGAACCTGAACCCGGGCCGCGGCTGATATCGGTCACGTTCGGCGCGGCGGCGTCAGATGCGACGCCGAGGCGAGACCGGCACCGGGACGACTCGCCGGATCGGAGGGATCGAATCCGCGAAACCGCGTCTCCTCGAGCTTGAAGTCGTCGCTGAAGAGGTGATGCATCAGGGCCGCCAGCCGCGCCGCTCCGGAACCCACGTGCGCTGCAATCGCTTCGGCGAATTGCCGCGCCGTCTGGAACCGATCATCCGGCTTCGGCTGCAGCGCCCGCTCGAGAACTTCGCCACAGGGTTGGGGCAGGGCGCGCAACAGGTGGAATTCCTCGGGGCCCGGACCTGTCGCTGCCTTTACCAGCAACTCGTAGGTGGTATTTCCCGCGTACAGAACCTGTCCCGTCACGCAGTAGTACAGCACCAAACCCAGCGAGAAGAGATCGGCGCGCGCGTCCACGTTGGCGCCCCGCGCCTGTTCGGGCGACATGAAGGTGACGTTTCCTTTCACGACCCCCGACTGGGTTCTCGTGACGCGGCCCTCCGCCTTCACGATCCCAAAATCGAAGAGCTTGACCTCGCCGCGCGCCGACACGATGACGTTGCTGGGCGACACATCGCGATGGACGATGCCCAGTGGCTGGCCTTGTTCGCCCGTCTTGGTGTGCGCGTATTCCAGTGCCTTCAACGTTTCGTGCGCGGAATAAAAAGCCACCTCCGGAGGAAGCGGCCGGCCGTCCCGTTCCAAGGACCGGCCAGTCACGCGCATCAGATCCCGCCCCAGAATGTATTCGAGGGCCATGAAGTATTCCTCGCCGACCTTGCCGAAGTCGAACACAGGAACGATGTTGGAATGGACCATCGACGACGCCAGGTTCGCCTCGTCGATGAATTGATCGACGGCGGCGGGCTCCCGCGCTATTTCGGCGCGCAGGCGTTTGATCACGAACTTGCGGCGGAAGCCCTCGGCCCCGAACGTGACCGCGGTATAGACCTCGGCCATGCCGCCTTCACCGAGGCGATCGAGGAGCGTGTACCGACCAAATGGCGCCTCGGCCGCGCCGGGCACGAGGACGCCGACGGAAGGAGGACTGGCGAGGGCGGCGGTGGCCGCGGCCCCGTCGACGGGCCGGTTTGATCCTGACCGCGGTGTGGTGGCGTCGCCCTGGCTGTCGACGGGCGGGATTCCGGCCGTTACGCGCACGTCCGGTTGCGTCGGATTGGAGAGTGCGGCTGCCTTCTCCGAGGCGACCTGCACCGCGAATTTTGGATCCCCGTCGCGCCGCCGGCGCCGGAGTCCCAGCACCAAGGCGGCACCCCCCACGACCGCGACCGATCCCCACACCGTCACCTTGCGCTCGGTCGCCGCCGCGTCGGCGTCGTGCTTGGCCGCGACAGCCGAGACAAAGGTCCACAACCAGAGTCCGGGAGCCACGGGGGCCAAGGCCGCGGCCCACGCGCCGTCGGTTCCGTGAAATACCTGACCGGCGCTCTCGGATCCGAGGGCCTTGGTCAGAAGTGCGCGCTCTGATTCAGGGCCCGCGTCAATCAGCACGGCGCGCCCGTTGGTAAGCACCACCGCGCCTCCCACTCGGTCGGCCAATCCGCGCATGACCGCGGCGTCGACGGGTTTTGCCAAGAGCAGCACGGGCGGCCGGTCACGTCGTCCGGGCACCTTGACCGTGGTCGCGGCCGCGGCGTAGGGCCAGCCTTTGCCCACCACGATCTCGGCGGCCGCATCCCCGCGTTCGCGGACCTGCCGCAGCAAAGATTCGGCCGGCAGATCAGACGCGTCGATCCCTTCGACGGCATCCAACAGGAGGCCTCGGATCGAGACGGCATAGACCTTGAATTCCGTGCGCCAGGGCCGCCACCAGTCTTCCGTCCGCCAAAGATCGCGCATCGTGCGCTCATCGACATTGCCCTGCAATGCAAAAACCAATCGGGGATTCGCGGCGGCGTTTTCCACCTTCAGCTTCAGATCGGACGCGACCGCCGCAAGGCTTTCGACGGTCGCCTGGCCGGCTCGCGCGGCGGTGCGGTCAGTCTGCTGACAGAGGGCCTGGTCGTGGGTAAGATCGACTGACGAAGAGGCCCAGACGCCGCCGGCTACCGCGAACGCCGCGACCGCAAACCCCACGATTTTCCTCACGTGGCAAGATTTTCCCACCGGGATCCTGACCCGTCAACCGCGCCGCGGGTCAGGACCCGGCGGCGATCTTGTCGGCGTCTGTCAGGGTGCTCGGATCGTTGTGCACGCGCACCCAGCCGGCGGTGTGCTCGGTGCGGGCGTAAACTTCGGCGCCGTTATTGGAGGGCGGCGGTCCATGAGGGCTGACCGGCGGCTCGGACCCTGCGGCGACGTCCACCTTACCCAGCTCCAGCCATCCCACGTTCTTCGAGCCGTCGAAGTAGTCGATGCGGGCGGCGAGCTTGGGCACGCCGGAGCTGGGAGTCTCGCCCTTGCCGAGTAATTCGGACGGGAACAGGCGCCAAACCTTATCGTGCCAGTTGCGCGCCAGCTCCTCGGGCTTGTCAGGGGCGGTAGCCGGCGCGATCTTGTAGGCGTTCTGGTCCTGGTGATTCTTGATCACGAAGTCGCGGGTCTTTCCGCCAGACGATACGACCAGACGATCCACGTCGGCGATCTTGAAGGTGTGCAGCTTTCGGTCCACTAGCCGAAACGCGGCGCCCTGCAGGTCGGCCAGGATCTGCCGCGGCATCAGATAGACCCGGCCGTCCTTCACGTCGCGCAGATAATTTTCGCCGCTGCTCTGCGGCGGCTGGCCAATCGCAAATTCACGCGTTTCGCCGCGGGCCACGACGATCAGTTTCTTCTTGGCTACGTCGAGGCCCAGTTCTTTCAATTTCTTGGCGTCGAGCACCCCAAAGGCGCGTGCCGAACGAAACGGGGCGAACTCCCCCAGCAATTTCTCGGCCGGCTCATCTCCCCGCAGCCTCCGCAAGGGACGCGGCTTGGCGACGGCCGCCGCCAAGCTGCTCGGCGCCGCCGGGATCGTTGCGCCGGGACGCGCCGCGGACGCAGCCGGTTTCGCCGGGGCGGCGACCGGGGTCTTGTCTTGAACGTTCAACCAGACTCCCGGTTCACCGCTCTCGTTGCCGCGCCGAATGTCGACGCTGCCGTTTTCGTCCTCGAAATGAATGCTCTTCAAATCGCCCTTGGTGGAATCGATCACCACGATCTCGCCCGCCGCGCGCTCGGGCTCCCTTTGCCAGGTCCCATACGCGACGGCCAGACCGACGGCCGCCAATGCGCCCTGGACGAGCAACCCACGCCCGGTCACGATGCGCCTCCAGCGCCAGGCGCCGTCGCCGGAACATCGCCCGCATCCGGGGTACGGCGCAACCGTCGCCGCCGGCGCGTGACGATCGCGCCGAGTCCCAGCACCAGCCCCGGGATCGCGAAGATCGAGGAATAGAACCAAGCCACGTCCTGCTTGCGGGTGTGCGTGATCGGGATGTCCGTCTCGGTGGAAATCTGCCCCGCGAAGGACTCCTCGCCGATCAGCCACCGGACCGGGTCCAAGACCAGAAGGCCGTTGCCGGCGAATCGAATGGCCTGATCGGTGAGAAAATCCGAGTCCCCGACGATGAATATCCGCTGTTCGGTCTTGTCGTTCTTTTTCGATACGGCCGCGGCCAGCTCCCAGGCCTTGCGCTCCTCGCCGGCGTCTTGCTGAAAGTTGCCGTTGCCGTCGGGAAACGTGGCGAAGTGGGCATGGACGGTGAAGTCCACACTGTACTGCTTCTGGGCGTCCGTCTTGTCTCGGATCGCCTCGATGGCCGTCGCCCCCGGCAAGACGACGGGCGCCCGCATGCCCTGACGCGACAGCGTGGAGACCGATGGGTGAGACGAATACAGGCCGGTCACCAAATTCGCGTGATCCGTGTCTTGGTGGGTGCGGCGCGCGTAGACTTGGTCGTTGGCAAGCGTCTTCATGGTGAGCTTGACGCCAAGCGGCTCCAGCAACTCGTGCAGATCAACGCCGCCGTCCGGATCGATCGCCAGGAACAGGCGCCCGCCGCGGGCCAGAAAACGCTGCAAGGCCCCGATCTCCTCGGGAGCGAAGGGTTGGGTGGGGCCGAGGACCATGACCACGGAGGCATCCTTCGGAACGTCGGTCGCCAGGCCCTCGGCGGGGCCCAGCTGGCGGATCTCGTGCCCCTGATCCTCGAGGGCGCTGCGCAGTTCGCGCACGCCCGGCCGCCGGTCGGTGTCGCCGGTGGGATCAAAGCTTCGCTCTCCGTGGCCTTGCGTGAAGAGCGTGATGCGGCTCGGCTTGACCACGCTCAGCAAGCGTTGTTGCACTTCTTTGTCGAGGGACTTCAGACCNNCCCGGGCGCGCGCTCTCCAGCTGCAGCTGCAACGCCAGCGGTTCTTTGTGCGCGGCGCGCGCGAACACGACAATGCCGTTGGCTGAAACGCTCAACTCCTTGGCCTTGGCGGGGTCGATGTCGAAGTCGTAGTGTTCGACCTTCAAGTTGCCCGACTCCTTGGCCAGATCCGAAAAATAACTGTCGATCTCCTCGCGTACTTCGTTCCCGTTTGGAAAGAAGATCGCCACGGTCAAGGGTTGGTCCAGGGACCGGACAATCTTGCGCGTCGATTCGCCAGGCCGGGTGGTACGAAAGTAGGCGAGGTCCACCTTCTTGTCGCGTTCCGAGGCGGCGTAGCTCAACGAGAACGCGAACGTCAACATGAAGGCCAGCCCCATCCCGGAGAACTGGGCGGCGCGGACGCGGCCGGCCTCCACCCGCGGCGCGCGGCTCATGGGGGCGTAGGCCAGCTCCATCGGAAGAATCGCGAACACGGCCGTGCACCACAGCACCGGCCACAGGACGGCGATCGCGGTCGCCAACTTGGGCGACGTCACCTCCAACAGCTTCCCGCCACGCAGCGCCGGCACGTCCGACTGCACGAAATACAGCGCCATCGCCAACAGGCCGAGCGCGTACATCGCCTGGAAGGTCCCTTCGACGNNCCCGCCGATCGGGAGCGGTCTTGCTCGCCCGGACCACGCGCGCAACCATGGCGACCAGCAGCAGGGCCAACCCCAGGATCGAAGCCACGGCGCGGGGCTTTCCGGAGCCGAGGATCCGCTCGCCGGTGAAGATCAGCGCCATGCCCAGTGCATACAGCGCAGACCAGGATGCGCTTGGCCCCAAACCCCTTGTGCCCACGGGGGCCGCCGATGATCCGGGCGCGACCGCGGTGGGTTTTAGCGCCATCGTCGTGCCTCCATCACCCGAATGGCGGCAAACAGCGCCACCAGGGTCACCATGAGGTAATAGACCACGTCACGCAGATGAATCGCCCCTTGTTGGAAGGGGATGAAGTGCTTGCCGTGAATGGCCAGGTTCGCGAATACATCCTTGAATGGTCGCTCGGTGACCTGGACCAGCATCCAGCACAGGACCATCGCGGTGACCATGCAGCCCGAAAAGATGGCCGCCAAGACCTGGGTGCGCGCCAGGGCCGACCCCAGGGTGCCGATCGCCGTTGCCGATGCGCCAAGCAACAACAAACCCAAGTAACCCGCCGCCAGGTGACCGACGGAGATCTTGCCGTTGACCAGGATCAACAGCGGCATGAACACGCTCAGCGCCAGAACCAGGGCCAGGAACACGAATCCCGACAAGAACTTGCCCACGATGATCTGTCCGTCGGTGACGGGCGACGATGTGAGCAGAACCAATGTCCCCGTTTGGCGTTCCTCGGCCACGAGGCGCATCGAAATGAACACGCTGGCGATCATGGTGAGGCCGCTCGTGTAGAAGAAGAACTGGGCCAGAACCACCGCCGACAGCTTGTCGTCGCCCCCGATGGCGAAGATATTGAACAGCAGTCCGTCCACCAGCAGCAGGATGGCGGCGATCACGTAGCCGGTCATCGATCGGAGGTACGTCCCGAGCTCGCGCCGGGCGATGAGTGTGGTCGGGCTCATTGGGGGAGATCCTTGCCTTGGGTCAGCTGCAGGAAAATGTTCTCCAGGCGACCCGTGCTGCGATCGATGCGCACCAGGTCGATGCCCCCCATGACCAAGGCGCGCGCGATCTGCGCGCGCAAATCGGCCTTGGATTCAACGCGCAAAGATGTCACGCCGGCGGCTTGCTTGATCGCGACAGCCCGCGCCACGCCGGGAAGCTGGGTCAGGATGGCCAGGGCGGAATCCGGACCGCCGGCGACGTCCACCTCGATCGCGATGCCGCCACCGCCGCCCAGCCGGCGCGCCAGATCCTCCTCCGATCCCTGGTCGATGATCTCGCCATCGCGGATGATGAGGAGGCGGTCACAGGTCTGGCTGATTTCCGAGAGGATGTGGCTCGACAGAAGGATGGTGTGCTCGCCCTGGAGCGCGCGAATCGTCTTTCGCATTTCCACGGTCTGGAGCGGGTCCAAGCCGCTCGTGGGCTCGTCCATGATCACGAGCTTCGGACGGTGCACCAAGGCTTGCGCCACGCCCACGCGCTGCCGGAATCCGTGCGACAGGCTGCTGATCAACTCGTCGTCCATGTCTCTGATGCTGGTCTTGGTCTCGGCCTCGGTGACGCGCGCGGAGGTTTCCGCTGCTGGCACGCCCCGCAGCCGAGCCACGAACGCCAGGTAGCGGCCCACCGTCATCTCCGTGTACAGGGGAGGGTGGTCGGGCAGAAAGCCGATGCGCCGCCGGACCTCGTGCGGATCGCGCGCGATGTCGATGCCGTCGACAGTCACGCTGCCGGCCGTGGGCAGCAACACGCAGCCCAGAATCTTCAGGGTCGTGGATTTCCCGGCGCCGTTGAGGCCGAGGAAACCGATCACCTCACCCTTGTCGATGGCGAAAGTGAGATCGCGAATCGCGGCATGTTCACCGTAGTACTTGGTCAGACCGTTGACTTGAATCATGGGGGCAGTCCGCGCGCATTATGCACGAATCCTTGCCGACCGTTAATCTCAAGGCTCCGGATTTTATTCCCGGGTGAATCCCCTTTTTGAGGCCGCCCCCGGTAGCGCGTGCTAGCTTAGGCCCGCCTTGTGCGGCGTTGTAGGAATCTACGGTCACAAAGAAGCCGCGAACCTCGCGTACCTGGGCCTGTATGCCCTGCAGCACCGCGGGCAGGAATCGGCCGGCATCGTGGCCAGCGACGGCGAACGACTGCGGTTCGTTCGTGAGATGGGCCATGTGGGCGATATCTTCACCGCCGACCGACTGGCCCACCTGAAGGGCGCCGCCGCCATTGGGCACGTCCGCTATTCCACCGCGGGCGATTCCAGTTTGAAGAATGCCCAACCCATCGCGGTGGACTATTCCGGAGGCTCGGTTGCGGTCGGCCACAACGGAAACCTCGTGAACGCGATCGAGTTGCGCGAGCGATTGGAAGCAGAGGGGTCGATCTTTCAGTCGACCTCCGATACGGAAGTGATCGTTCATTTGATAGCGCGGTCGCGTGAAACAACGCTGCCCGAACGGATCGCGGATGCCTTGCGTCAGGTGCGCGGCGCTTACTCCCTGGTCTTTCTTTCGGAGGACAAGCTGATTGCCGTTCGCGACCCGATGGGCTTTCGTCCCATGGCGCTCGGACGGATCGGGAACGACGCGCATATCATCACGTCCGAGACGTGCGCGTTCGAGCTGGTGGAGGCGACATTCGTTCGCAACATCGAGCCGGGCGAGATGATCGTCATCGACAAGGATGGCCTGAGGTCGATGCGTCCTTTTCCGGAAGCGCCGGCCCACCGCTGCCTGTTTGAATGGGTTTACTTCGCCCGTCCCGATTCGCAGATCGACGGGCGGTCCGTGTACCGCGCGCGCGAACACATGGGCAAGCGTCTGGCGGTCGAGCATCCGGTGCCGGCGGACGTCGTCATCGCCGTGCCGGATTCGGGCGTCGCGGCGGCCATCGGTTATGCGCGCGAGAGTGGAATTCCCTACGACCAGGGGCTGATGCGCTCGCACTACGTGGGTCGGACCTTCATCGAGCCGTCGCAACAGATTCGGCATTTCGGGGTGAAGTTGAAGCTATCGCCGGTGCACGAAGTTTTGCGGGGTCAGCGCGTGGTGGTGGTCGACGATTCCATCGTCAGGGGCACCACATCGCGCAAGATCGTGTCGATGATTCGGGGGGCGGGCGCGCGCGAGGTCCACATGCGCATCAGTTCCCCGCCCACGGTGGGGCCCTGCCGTTACGGCATCGACACGCCCACCAAGGAAGAATTGATTGCGTCGAATCACGAGGTCGACGACATTCGGAAGTTCATCGAGGCTGATTCCTTGGGGTACCTCTCCCTGGAAGGCCTCTACGAATCAGTGGAGGGGCTTGCCCGTCCGGCTCTGGGCGGGGGGCCGCAGGGTTTCTGCGATGCCTGCTTTTCGGGCAAATACCCCATTGCCGCCGAAAAGCCGGCCCGCTCGCGTCAGCTGCGGCTGCTTCCGGCGTAGTCGGGATCGGGCACGCCGCGGAACCGCGATGGCGACCGTCACCACATCCGTCACAGTGATTGCGGGACCGCTGCCGGATTCCGAGGAGCTGGACCGGCGCGTCGACCACCTGCGGGCACGGTTTCCGCGTGCGATCGTGGATCGATATCTGGCGCGCGTTCCGACCGTGGCGGCGGACGTTTTGATCGCGCCGGGCGCGGCGATTGTGGGGGACGTGCGGTTGTCCCCCGACGTATCGATCTGGTACGGCGCCGTGCTGCGCGGTGACCTCGCGGAGATCGTCATCGGCGCGCGGACCAACATCCAGGACGGCACGGTCATTCACGTGGCGGACGACACGCCGTGCATCGTGGGGGCGGACACCGTCGTTGGCCACCGCGCCATGTTGCACGCTTGTCGCGTGGAAGACGCCTGTCTGATCGGCATGCAAGCAACGATTCTGGATGAGGCGGTCATCGGTCGGGGATCGATCGTCGGTGCGGGCGCGCTGGTCACTCAGCGGACCGTGATACCGCCCCGCAGTTTGGTGTTGGGGGCTCCCGCGCGGGTCGTTCGGACACTGACCGAAGCCGATGAGCAATTTCACCGTGATGCCGCAGCCAAGTATGTCCGCCTCAAGGAAAATTATCGGCGCGATGCGCTCCGCTGAGTACGCGCTGGCCGGGCGGTCGGAGGTCTCGCAGCCTCGGCTGGGATGTCCAGCGTAAATTGAGGTGCTGATCATTGAATGGGTTGCGTGAACATTGGTGTCACAATAGGATGGAAATGACCACGTGTGGTCAGGTGCACGCCAAAGTCTTGGACAACGAGGTCAGCTGGCGCAAGACGCGGCCGAGGAGGGGCTTGGCGAGTCTCTGGCGGCTGGCCGGAGGTGGCGGAGGCCCGCCAGGCGGCAACTGACACAAGGGTGGATGCGCGCAGTGTTAAAAAGGAACGGATGGACAACGCTC
>PMNO01000152.1 GCA_003161835.1 Myxococcales bacterium
TCACCGGCGAGAGCGGCACCGGTAAGGAACTGGTGGCGCGGACGCTGCATGCGCTGAGCCCGCGCCGGCGCGGGCCGTTCGTGGCCATCAACTGCGCGGCGCTGCCGGAGACCCTGGCAGAAAGTGAGCTCTTCGGCTTCGAGCGGGGGGCGTTCTCGGGCGCCAATGGGTCCAAGCCAGGCCTCCTGGAGGCGGCCAACGGTGGCACGATCTTGCTCGATGAGATCGGCGATCTCCCGCTGCCCGTGCAAGCCAAGCTCCTGCGGGTGATCGAGAGCCGGCGGATGACACGTCTGGGATCCGTGCGCGAACAGGCGATTGACGTGCGGGTGATCGCTGCCACCCACCGGGATCTAGAAATCGGCGTGAAGGCGGGTTGGTTCCGAGCCGACCTTTATTACCGCCTGAGCGTCGCGATCGTGCGCATCCCGCCTTTGCGCATGCGTCCGCGGGAATTGCCGCTGCTGGCGAAAAAGTTCATCGACGATGCATGCCACGCCGCGGGCCGGGGACCTCTGACCCTCGACGACGAGGCGATAGCCCGCCTCGTCGCTCACGACTGGCCGGGCAACGTCCGCGAACTCAAGAATCTCATCGACTACCTGGTCGTGTCGGCGACCGGATCGACGGTAACGGCGGACTTGGTGATGGAACGAATGGTCCAGGGCGGCGAACGGGCCCCTCCTCTGGAGTTCAGACGTTCCGACGGTGGCGTCCACGCCGCCCACCCCGACCAGACCGGGCCAGTCCGACCCCTCGCTCAGGCCAACCGGGAATTCGAACGGAAAACTATCGAAGCCGCGCTGTCCGAAGCAGGCGGGAACAAGACACGGGCGGCAAAGCGTTTAGGCGTACCCCTGCGAACCTTCATGGACAAGATCAAAAGATACGGCCTCTGAATTCGCCTCCCAGTCTGCCGCGAGGGACCGGAATTCTCCTTTCGTAAGCCCGGTCCCTCGCGGGTCCCCCCCCACTGCTGCGGGCAGGCATNNCCGCCGCCGCCGCCCATCAGTGACCTCCAAGCCCCTCGTATTAAGCCAAGCCTCGCCATTAGTGGTAGTCAGTCCCCCCCAAGCCGGATCCCCCCTTTCGCGCATGCCCGCCAGGCCAATCAGCGGTCTGTAGCTACAGACCTGTCCCGACACTTATGCGATTCCGATGCCAAGTAGTTCGGCGGCGAACGGGTATTCGTCTCAGCGCACTTGGCTCTGAATTAGCGAATAACAACCGCAACTTGTAGTTGCCCATCCGGTGCCCGATGGGAAACCAAGCTCAATCACGCACCATGCAGAAATCTGCGTGGTGCGCAGGACTCCGCATTCCGCACCCGCGGCAGTGCGACCGCCTGCATAGCGTCAGGCGACGCGGGCCGGGAGGATGACCATCGTGGCGCCATGCCAATAGAGGCGCTTCTGGATGGCGATCGCGGTTTCGTTGTGGAGAAGTCGCTGGTACCACTGCTCGCGAGCGAAGACGATCTTACCGCCGAAGAAGGTCACGACCGGGAACTCCTGCATCACTTGGCGGCAGAGTCGCTCCGCTTCGGCGACCGCATCGGTCCCGACGGCATACCGGAAGGTTGATGGCACACCGAGCGTCGATGCCAAGGAGCCGTACTGATTCAGCATGGTCTGGGTGTTTTCGTCCAGCGCCTCCACGCCATCGGCTCCCTTGAATCCCCCAGAGTCGATCACGCCCACCGAAATGAACACCAGATTCTGGAAGTGATTCGGAAAGGCTCGAAACACGTTCAGCACGGTGTGGATGCCGACGCCACCGTAGCTGGGTACGAGCACGCAAGCGGTGGGGGCTGCGCCCTTGGTAATGGGCAACGGGGGCTGCGATCCGGTCTCGATCTGTCGAACATCGTGATACAGATGCGCGAGCTGTAATTCCACCTGGCGGTAGTGACGCCGGATGAGGAAGCACAGAGCCACTACCCCCAGGGTCACGAGCAGCGTCAGCCAGCCGCCCTCACGAAATTTTTCGACGACCGTGATGGCCAAGATGGTGGCGCACATGACGAATCCCACCACGAACAGACCCGCCTTGCGTCGCCAGTGCTTCAGGCTGGCGCGGGTGGCGATGGTTTCCTTGGCCATCGCGAACATCGACAACGAGAAAGTCAGGAACACGTTGATGCTGTACATGACCACCAACTTGCCAACGTCGCCTCCGGTATAGATGAGCGCCGCCAGCGAGGCCGCGCCCATGACCACGATTCCGTTTTGCGTGGTGAGCCGGTCGGACAGTGCGGCAAAACGGCGCGGGACCCAGTGATCGATCGCCATGTTGGCCAACACGCGCGGCCCATCGAGAAAGCCCGCCTGGGCCGCGACCACGAGCAGCACCCCTTCCGACAGCAAGGTGATAATCGCCAGCGGCGTCCCGAAGGGAATGTGCGCCGTCATCTTTTCAACGAGGACGGCGTTCAGGGTTTTGCCCGGCACGGGAGCAACATCCCAGAGCAGGTAGCAAACCAGCAAGCCAGCGGCGGTGAAGGCGAGCGAAACGGCCATGTACAACATGGTGCGCTTCGCCGTGTAAACGCGCGGCTCGCGCATGATGGGCACGCCGTTCGAGACCGCTTCGATACCGGTGTACGTCCCGCCGCCCAGCGAATACGCGTGCACGAACAACAGCATCATCCCGCCCGCGCCGAGCGTTCCGATGCCGTTCGCGAAACCCGACGACACCGCCCGGGCGGTGGCCGGAATCGCGGAGGCGTGGGCCAGGATACCGCCCACGATCACAGCCGCGTGGCTGAGCACGAACACCATGAAGATCGGAGCCAACGCGATCGCGGATTCACGGACCCCGCGAATGTTCAAGGCGGTCAACGCAAAGATGAACCCGATTTCCATCGGGAGCTTGAGCCCAATGCAGCTGGCGGGCAGGAAGCTGAAGATCACGTCCCCCGCCGCCGCGATGGACACCGTGATGGTGAGGACATAGTCGACCAGCAAGGCACTTCCCGACACAACCCCGGCCGATCGTCCCAAGAGCTTGGTCGCAACCAGATAGCCACCACCCCCATGGGGAAAGGCCTCGATGATTCCCCGATAGGCGGCCGAGATGATGGCCACCGTGATTCCCGTGACCAGCGCAAGACCGATGGCGAGGTACGTGTGCGTCCCGAGGGTCTTGAAGGCCTCCTCCGGTCCATACGCCGACGAGGACAGGCCATCGGCGCCAAGGCCAACCCAGGCCAGGAAAGGAATCAGGGAGATACTGTGAAAGAGGTTGCTGTC
>PMNO01000473.1:0-142 GCA_003161835.1 Myxococcales bacterium
CTCGACGCGGCCCGCGTGCGCTGTGGCGGCATCGCGGGGGTGACCTGTCCCGGCGGAGGGCAGTGCGTCGATGATCCGACCGACACCTGCGATCCCAAGACAGGGGGCGCCGATTGCGGGGGCATCTGCCAGTGCATCCAGA
>PMNO01000473.1:219-4445 GCA_003161835.1 Myxococcales bacterium
CGGATTTGATGAGCTGTTTTCTACCGGGTGGTGGCACTGAGCCCAAGTGCACATCCACGGCGGATGCCGCCCTGGCGAAAACAGGGTCGGCCATAGGAGGAAGCTTCACATGCGCTATCAAATTCTAGGCATCACGGCGGTTGCGAGCCTGGTTCTCGCAGGCGCTTGCGGGTCCAGTCCGAGCACGGTCATTCCCAAGGGCTCGGGCGGAACGATCGGCGCGGGGAGCGGCGGCAGCCCCGGCAGCGGCGGCNNGTCGCGAGCGGCGGCGCAGTCGGTGCGGGCACGGGTGGCGCCACCAGCAGTGGCGGCGCGACCGCGGTGAGCACCGGCGGGGCCACGAGCCCTGCCACGGGCGGCACGTCGGCTCCGAGCACTGGAGGAAGCACCGGTACCGGAGGCTCCGTCGGCTCGGGAGGCACTGCAAGCGACGGGCTGGCGGGCGCGGGCGGCACTGGCACCGCGGGCCGCGTGGGCACCGCCGGAGCGGGCGGGCCCCTCGGCGATCTCACCAAGGTCGTGCCGACCATGGGCTGCGGCATGGACCCTGGCCAGGCTGTCAACATGGCCGTCCGTGCGACCATTGCGACCATGGGCACCAAGCCCGCGGGCTGGGCCGACAGTGTTTGCGGTGCCTGGACTTACATGCGTGAGTACTACGTCACGCTGCCAACTGGCTACGACAAGACCAAGGCCTACCCTCTGGTCCTGGAAGGGCCTGGCTGTGGCGCCATGGGAATGAGCGTTTACCCCCTGACCTTCAACGGAAACGCCAGCGTCAACAACACGGTGATCCGGGTGGGCTTGTCCCCCCCACCCAATACCATTGGGCACGCGACCAACCCCGGCGAGGGCTGCTTTGACGACAAGGAAGGGGACAGCTCGGTCGACTGGGTTTTCTACGAGACGCTCTATGACCATCTCGCGACGACGCTTTGCTTCGATCGAAATCGGGTTTTCACCGTCGGCAACAGCAGCGGTTCGTGGTTCTCGAACGAGCTTGGCTGCAAGTATGCCGGAGATGCCACCCGTCCGGTGCGCGCCGTCATGCCGAACACGGGAGGCTTGCCCACCGACATGAGGTACGTGCCCACCTGCACGTCCAAACCGATGGCTGGCATGTGGATCCACGAGATTGGCGATACGACGAATCCATTCACGGGCAACAAGGTCGCCATCGCCCGCGCCATGAAGGTGAACGGTTGCACCATCGGCACGGGCTACGACGACACCATGTTCACCAACTTCCCGATTGGCGGTGGCAACCCCGACACCACCTGCAAGAAAATCATGGGCTGCCCGGACCTCTACCCGCTCGTGGTCTGCGCCTTGCCTGGCAACGCGCACGGCAGCCACGACAACGTCGCGAACCCGGGATTCTCGACGTTCATCACGTCCTTCCTGAACCCGCCGTTGTTGACGCCGTAGTTCGGGGCCCGCGGGGTTGGTGGCTGCGGGGCACCCCCGCCCCGCGCTCGGGCTTCAAATCACGGCGTCATGGCCGTTTTCACGAGATCCAGGGTCCGAAGCCCCCGCTGCCCGAACAGATAGTCGCCGTCGGCGCCCGTGAGCTGCAGGCGATCGCCCTGGTTACAAAACGTGACCCTCTGCGGGAAATTTGTGAAGGGCAGCTGCAGGAGGGTGTGGTTGTCCAACATCTGATAAGAGCCGGAAGGTCCTCCCGTTTCCGTCACATCAAAGGTACACACGCACCCGTCCGGATCGGCCTGGGTGGAGTCGCAGATTGTGTTGCGGTAGGAGCCCTCGCCAAGCCCCGAGTTGCGCACCGCCACCTCGAGCTGTTTGCACACGGGTACGCCCGGTCCGTTCGGGTCGCTCATCGGATCCGCCGGTCTTCCGTCCGTGGCCCCGAACGCGCGGATACAGTAGGCGGGGAAGTCGAGGGTGTATGTTCCGGTGCGGGTGAGGCCCGCGGAGAAGTGCCCGTCGGCGCCGTAGTGAATCGAGGCCTTACCGATCTGGCCATCCTGATAGTAGAAGCGAGGGGGATTCGCCTGAACCATGTTGCCGCCGTTCGTGACGAGGAGATCACACCAATCGAACAGCGCCGGTTCGGGATGCGGGGTCCTCGCCGCAGGCAGATCCGCCCTGACGAGGCGGGTATCGGTGGGCGCGACGTAGATATCCTCCGAGCAGGAGGGATGGCCCGGGCTGATAACCCAGTCTCCGACGGGCAACGCACCGCCGCAGTCGCCGAGCACCGAGCACCGCGGCTCTTGCATGAACGCGCTGCACCCGCCGCAGAGCCCGGCCAAGAGCCCGAGGGCGACGCCCCAAACACCGCCGTGCCGAGGCCTGCTGGCCTCGATGCGCTCAGAGATCGACCGAGCTTGAACGGTGGTCGCGAGTTTGATGAATTTGATCATGATGGCTTGGCACCTCATCAAAAGAACAGCGCGAGGCTGAGCTGGCCGCGATTGTTGCGAGCGGATGCCGCCACCCCGCCGGTGCCGGGCACGGTCGGGATTCCGAGGGTGGGGCCGGCAATCTGGCCGTAGACCGGGGTCGGCGCCGATACGTCCGCGAAAGTCTGCTTGACGGTCTGGAGCGAGAGACCGAGCGCGATCGCCGGCGTGATGTCGACGCCGATGTTGGCGTCGATGTACTCCATCTTCGTGAAGATGGCGCCCCAGCTCGTGAACGGGGTGGACTCCTTGATGTCTTCGGACCAGACGCGCGAGTAGGTTCCAGAAAGCCAAACCCGGCCCGCGTCGACCGGCAGGTGATACTGAAGCCCCGCGACCAAGGCCCGCCAGCTGATGGCCTTGAGGTTGAAGTTGCGGTCGAAGGTGACAAGCCCGGGATCGACGTTCGCGGGATACTGGACGGCGGGCGCGGCCATGCTCGGGTTCGGGAGCAGCGGAAAGCGCGAACCGCCGTCCATCCCGGTGTACATGTCCGCGATGCCGCGCCCGATGCTGAATTCTCCCGTCAGCGTGAGCGCGTTGCTTTGATCGTCGATCGTCTTGAGGGGAATGATGGGAAGCAGCGCCGACGCCGCCAGGCCATACCCATTTGTGGTCACCGCCTCCGAGCCGGGGTCGGCGCGGAATGCCGGTACCTCGAAGTGTCGGACGAGGCCGGATACTCCGATGCAGAGAGGCGCCAAGGTGGGGCGGCCAAACCCCGGGGTCGCGGACCCGCTCCAGCCGGTGTAAGCGAGCTTCAGACCAGCCTGGCCATCGGGAATCCCCGCATCCCTCTGGCCCGGGCGGACGGCGGCCGCGGCCGCCAGGAGCTCGAACGGCCCCAGGTGAATCTTCTTCTCGAGGCGCAGTTGCGGATTGCGGTGATAGATCTGGGCGGGGACGCCGAGGTAGGCGACGGTGCCGGGATAGAAATAGCCGCCCCAACCGAACAGGTCATAGTACTGGCCGGCCACGACATCCACCACCCTTGTCTCCATCTTCACGAAGGCATGCCGGATGCGCACCGGGCCGAACATGACGCTGTCCTGCCTCCGTGCGTCCGTCGGAGCCAGGCCGTAGAAGTCGAACTCGATCTGGGCCGACGACTTGACGCCCGGGACCGTGGGCGCACCGACGAAAATGCCCAGGCGGGAATCCTTGGCGGTGAAGATGGTGCGGCGGTGGTCGCCTGCGTAGGTGCCGACCCGGGCGATGAGGTTAGGTTGGATCCCGTCCTCGAAGGACTGGGTCGAGTCTTCGATGGCGTCGAGTCGCGCGTAACCGTAGGGCGCGATGAACCAGTCCCCGCGCCTGCCGTAAACCGGGGCGCGCTCCGGCGCTGGGGCCTGCTCCGTCGGCGCCGCGGCTGGAGCGTCGTCGTCGTGTGCATTCGTGGTCTGAGCGTTCACGGCGACGCGCGCCTCGACGACCGTGGTTGCCGAGGTTGAGACGGCGGCGCCCGCACCTACCGCGGTGGCGCGGGGCGGGGCGGACTGACTGGGCGCCGCGTCCAGGTCCTGAGCGCGCGCGCTGCGCGCATTGATCGAGGCGATCGAGATCCCAAGTGCCGCAAGTGCTCGATAGGTCATCGAATCTCCGTCACGGCGCGACTGATCACGGGCTCACGGCGCAGGCAGCGTCGAGAACCAGTCGAACGGGGTAGCCGACGCCTTTTTCGAAATCACTGTCGCGTATCCATCCGCTGCTCGGCGCACAGTATCGTCAGAGGCCGAGGGGGTCAATTGTGGGCGTGTCTCGGACCCCAAGTAAATATCGCTTCCCAACCCCGAGGGGTCA
>PMNO01000129.1 GCA_003161835.1 Myxococcales bacterium
TCGTCGCGCTCGATGTAGATCTCCCGCGACAAGGGGACCTTGCGTGACCCTTGGGTCGGATCCTCCGGATTGAGGGGTCCATCCGCCTCGCGCACGTCGCCCGGGGGAAAGTTCTCGATGACCACCTTCAAAGGACGCAACACCGCCATCACCCGCGGCGACCGCCGATTCAGATCCTCGCGCAAGCCGTGCTCGAGCAACCCGACGTCGACGAGACTGTCGGTCTTGGCGACGCCGATGCGCTCGCAAAATCCGCGCAGGGCCTCCGGCGTGTACCCCCGGCGGCGCAATCCTGCCAGCGTCGGCATGCGCGGATCATCCCAACCCGTCACCACGCCCTTTTGCACCAGCTCAGCCAGCTTGCGCTTCGAAGTCACGGTGTACGTCAGATTCAACCGGGCGAACTCAATCTGCCGCGAGGTAAACACGGCGGTTTCGCGGATGCACCAGTCGTAAAGCGGGCGGTGCGACTCGAACTCCACCGTGCAGAGGGAATGAGTGATTTCCTCGATCGCGTCCGACAACGGATGCGCGAAATCGTACATGGGATAGATGCACCACTTCGTCCCGGTGCGGTGGTGAGGGGCGTAGCGGACCCGATACAGAATCGGATCACGCAGGTTCATGTTTTGGGTTTCCAGATCGATGATCGCGCGCAGCACGTGCTTGCCTTCGGGGAACTCGCCCGCGCGCATGCGCCTGAACAGGTCCAGATTCTCGCTGACCGGTCGGCCGCGATAGGGACTGGGCCGCCCCTTCGTGTAGAAATCCCCGCGATATTCCCGGATCTCCTCTTCGCTCAGGCTATCGACATACGCCTTGCCGTTCTCGATCAGCTTGATCGCCAGGTCGTACAGCCGTTCGAAATAGTCCGACGCGTACACGAGCTTGGACCATTCGAATCCCAGCCAGCGAATGTCTTCCTGAATCGCCTCGACGTACTCCACATCCTCGGTGGTAGGGTTGGTGTCATCGAAACGCAGATTGCACGTGCCGCCAAACTCACGCGCGAGTCCGAAGTCGATACAGATAGCCTTGGCGTGCCCGATGTGCAGATACCCGTTCGGCTCGGGAGGAAACCGGGTGGCCACCCGGCCACCATGAAGCTGGGCCACCTTGTCCTGCGCGATCAGATCGCGAACGAAGTTGCCGCTGGCCCCGGCAGTGGGGGTTGGTGCGGCTTTGGGTCTTTGCGGTTCCATGGGGGCTGGCGATCTTCCTTCCGACGGTCGCAGCTTGCCTCGAATGGCGGGTGCGGACAAGACGCCCCGAGGCGGGAGGGGGATCTTTGGGGGCGGATCAATCGCAGCCGATGCGCGCCGTTCCGACCGCTATGTCGTCGTACCAGACATCGAGGGCCGGTCCTCCGTACTTCTCGAACCCGAAGCGCAGAGTATCGAAGGTGTCGAGCGGAAAATCGGTGTGGTGCAGATCCGGGACTTCGGCGCCATCAACCCAGACATCAAACTCGGGATGGGTGTGATCGAGGAGCACCTCGACGCAGACCCAGGTCATCGGGGCGAACACGATCCCGGGTTTTCCATCGATGTAGTAGTTCTGGTTGGACAGGGCGCCATGGGCATCGCCCGCGACCGTGTACATGAGCATCCCGTACATCTCGCTGATGCGAACCGAATTCCCTCCGCCCAGGTTGGCGGCGAGGTCGGCCATGATGAACGTGTTGTGCTTTTCGCTCATCGCCCGACCCAGACGCATGAAGGCACGAAAGAAGAATCTACCGTTCGCGGCAGGCAGAACCGCGGGATCGTGGAACACGAGCAGGGTATCGAAATCGGACTCACCTCCGCTGACGTGAATGGCTCTGGACCCGCTGTGCGCGGGTGTCGACGTGTCGACGACCACCGTCCCGCTGCCGTTGAGCTGAACGGCCCAGGGTGTTGTCAGCGTCGCTCCAGCGTGCTCGAAATCGTCGCAAAACTTGAGGCCCACGCGGGCGGAGCAGGGATCGCCCGAGCCGCCGCGACCGCCGCCGGGACCGCCTCCAGGACCGCCTCCAGGACCGCCGTCTGTAGCGCTCGGCGGCACACCGCCGCCCCCCCTTCCGCCCGAGCCGGTCGCTCCAGCCAGGCCCCCGCCAGCCGGCCCACCGCCTCCCCGCCCTGCCGCGCCGCCCGTACCGACAGTGGCCCCAGCGGCACTCGATAGGTTCCCGCCGCTCCCGTGCGGCCCACCACCCTCCCCGTTCGACCCGCCCGAGGCTCCGATCGCCACTCCGCCTCCGCCCCCGCCTCCCGCTGCGGGTGTGCGCCGGCCATCGGCCGCGCCCTTACACCCCGGCCCCACGCCAGCGACGACCGCGAGGGCGAGCAGGCAACGATGGAGATTCATCACCGGGTTCATGATACCTGGAAGAGAGCGCGGAGCGCTGGCGGCGGGGCGAGCTACAACGCCGTGCCCTCGCAGACCGGCTTTGTGTGGTACACGCCACGGTGCGATGTCGATCGAGTGGTACCCGGGGCACATGAACACCGCCCGGCGCGCGATCGCCGATGCGCTGCCATCCAAGGACGTGCTCCTCGAGGTCCTCGATGCGCGACTGCCGGCGTCGAGCGCGAATCCGGTGGTGGCCGATCTCCGACACGCGCACAACGACAAGCCTTGCATCAAGATCCTGAACAAGAGCGATCTGGCTGATCCCCAGATCACCAAGGCCTGGATCCGGGCTTTCGATACTCAAGATTCGGGAGGCAAGGTGATCGCGATTGCCGTCACCCGAGATCGCCCCGCGGACTTGCGGTCGCGGATTGCCGACTTGTGCAAGCGCCTCGCCCCCCATCGGGTCGGTGCGAACAAGACCGTCCGCGCCATCGTGGTGGGGATCCCCAATGTCGGCAAGTCCACCCTGATCAATACCCTGATGGAGCGCAAGGTGACCAGGGTCGCCGACGAGCCCGCCGTCACCAAGCGACAGCAGCTGGTCACCCTGAAGAACGGAATGACCTTGTCGGACAACCCTGGGATTCTTTGGCCCCGCATGGATCACTCCGCGACCTTGCGTCTGGCGCTGAGTGGCTCGATTCCCGACACGGCGATGGACTACCAGAGCGTGGGGTTGTTCGGGGCGGAGCTGTTCATGCAGCGCTATCCCCGTTTGCTGTGCGCGCGCTTCAAGTTCGATGAGGTCCCCCCGACGGCCGCGGCGATCCTGGACGCCATCGGTCGCCGGCACGGATGCTTGCGTAGCGGCGGCGTGGTGGACCT
>PMNO01000425.1 GCA_003161835.1 Myxococcales bacterium
TGGCCTATCTGGGCAGTGGTTTTCATCCGCCCTTCTGGCCCTATTTCACGCCCCAGCGCTATGCGAAGGATGAATCGTTGCATCAAGCCGTTCGCGAAGCGGCGCTCGAGGCCATTCGGCGGGAGCTGGGATTCGTGGACGCGCACCTGGCGGGACGAGACTTCATCCAGGGTGATCGNNGCGGACTATCCCAACGTGTGGCGACATCAGAAACGAATGACGAAGGACCCCGGCACTCACCTGGGGGTGTCCATCGAGCAGGGCGATGGCACGCATGCTCCCGACGGCCCCTTCTTGGGCCACGTGGCGCTCGCGGATTTCTGAGACCGACCGGGGTGCCCGAGCGGAGCGCGCTCAGGCTTGCAGCAGACCGCCCGCCAGGAGGCCGAAAATCAGCAGGCCGAGCGCGATCCTGTAACCGACAAAAGGGAACATGGTGCGGGTGCGCAGGAAGCGCAGCAACCAGGCGATGCTGGCATAGCCCGTGACCCCCGCCGCCAGAAGCCCGATCGCCATCGGCACCGCGCCGACGTTCGAATGCAGCACGTGTTTCATCTCGAAGATTCCCGCTCCCGCCACGGCTGGGATGGACAGCAAGAACGAGAACCGGGCGGCGGCGTCACGGCGCAGACCGATCGCCATCGCCGCCAGGATCGTGATTCCCGAGCGCGACACGCCCGGAATCAGCGCCAGGGCTTGCGCGCCTCCGATGATCAGCACGTCGCTCCAGGTAATCTCCTCGAACGCGCGCCGATGGCGAGCCAGCTTTTCCACGACGGCCAGCGCCACCGCGACGACAATCAGAGCGGTGGCGATCACGGGCAGGGCGCGCAACGCGCCACGAATGGCGTCTTTGAACAGGACCCCCACGATCACGACCGGCAGGGTACCGACGATCAGGTAGCCGGCCACGCGCCCCTGCGGATCCCGGCGCCGCGCGGGATCCACGACCGCGGCCAGAGCGCCCCGGGCAATGCCGACGAGATCGGGCGCGAAAAACGCCAGCACCGCCGCCAGCGTCCCCAGCTGCAACACCGCCGTGAAGGCCGCGCCCGGATCCGTCCATCCCAGCAGCGCGGGCACGATCCGCAAATGGGCCGTCGACGAGATGGGAAGGAACTCGGTCACGCCCTGAACGACGCCCAGCACGGCTGCTTCGAATATGGTCACGTGGCGGATCTATCCCACCGCGCGGCGGCTTGCCAAGTTATCGAAACGCGCGCTCCGACGGCGAAGCGGCGGGCGACAACCCGTCCGCCAGCACCACCTCGCCCGCGACGACGCGGTGCCGGACGCCAGACGCATCCTGGATCAAGAGGGCTCCGTCCGCCGCGATGCCGGCCATGACACCGCTGATCGTGTGCCCTTCCACGCTCGCCCGACAGGGACGACCGAGCTCCGCGTGCGCCTCCCAGAGCGCGATCGCCGCGGTTGGTCCTGCCTCCCGAAAACGCTCGTAGGCCCGCTCCACGGCGCCGAGCACGCGCGCCAGCACGTCGGCCCGCCGCAGGGGAGCCTCCCCGGCGCTCGCGAGGCGCAAGGACGTGGCTCTGTCGGCCAGGTCCTCGGGGAAGGTCGTCTCGTTCACGTTCAGACCGATGCCCACCACCACCTGGCCGACGCGCTCGCCATCGGTCGCCGCCTCGGTGAGAATTCCCGCCACCTTTCGCCGCCGGCCGTCGGCGCACATCAGCAGCAGGTCATTGGGCCATTTGACGCGCACGTCGAAGCCCAATCCGCCGACAGCCTCGGCCAGGGCGCCGCCCACCAACAACGTCAAAGGAGGAATCTCCGCCGCAGGTCGCCGGGGGCGGAGCAAGATCGACGCGTAGATGTTGGTCCCCGGGGGCGAGTGCCACGTATGCCCCTGGCGGCCGCGCCCGCCGGTTTGTTCATCCGCCGTGACGAGAAGTCCCTCCAACCCGCCTGAGCGGGCCTCGGCCGCCGCCCGATCATTCGTGGATCCGCACCGCCCGACGTGGATATGGCGCCGGCCGAGCCACAGGGTCGTCAGGAATTTGCCGACGACATCGGCATCCAGGGGGTCGGACCCAGCCCGCTCAGGTGGGTCTCTCTTCTCTCGGGACAAGCGGTCAGCGCTCGGCGGCGCCCATGCGTCCGGCCACGACCGGGCGCACTTCCATGGACAGATCGACCGCCCGGGCGGAATGTGTCAGCGCTCCGATCGATATGATATCCGCACCGCTCTTGGCCAGCTCGTGCATGCGATCCAGCGTCACCCCGCCCGAGATCTCGATCAAGGTCCGGGGCGCGCGCTCCCGCACCCGCTTGACGGCCTCTCCGATATCGCGCGTNNCCCACGAGCGCGATGTGGTTGTCCTTGATCAGAATCCCCGACGATAGATCCGCGCGGTGATTGTGCCCGCCGCCCACGCGCACGGCATATTTTTCCAGGGCCCGCAGTCCGGGCGTGGTCTTGCGGGTGTCGGTCACGCGCACTTTGGCGCCCTCCGCCGCGGCGACGAACGTCTGGGTCAGCGTGGCGACTCCCGACAGATGCTGCATGAAATTGAGCGCGGCCCGTTCCCCCGCCAACAGAGCCTGCGCTGGGCCGCGAACCGTCGCCACCAAGGTTCCCGGGGTCACCGGATCGCCGTCGGCCACGCGGGTGCGCAGGCGCGTCCTCCAGTCGAATCGCGTAAAAACCGCCTCGGCGATGCCCAAGCCGCAGACCACCAGCCTCTCCCGGGCGATGATGTCGGCTTCGGCTTCCTGGCCCTCGTCGATGACGGCGCCCGAGGTCACATCGCCCCGTCCGGCGTCCTCTTCCAGGGCCAAATCCAGGAGACGCTGCACGGCTGGGGTGTACCAGGGGGCTTGGAATACGCTCACGCGGCAACCTCCATCCAGTTTTCGACCGTCCAACCCCGCTGCCGCGCTGCACGACGCAGGCGGGGATCGGGGTTGACGATCACACGATGACCCACCCGTTCCAACATCGGTAAATCGCTGTACGAATCGGTGTAGAACCAGCTCTCGTCCAGATCAACATTGCGCTCACGCCCCAGCGCCTCCGCCCAGTGAACCTTGCCAGCGCCGAAACATGCGGGGGCGATGACCCGACCCGTGAAGAGGCCGCCCTCGACTTCCAGTTGCGTCGAAATCACGTTTTCGATACCCAGGATACGGGCGATGGGACGGGTCATGTAGGTGGGAGACATCGAAAGAATCGCCAGGACATGCCCGCTGGTTCGGTGTTTTTCGATGGTCCGCAGGGCCGTGGGCAGAAGGAGCGGCAAGACGTCGTCCTCGACCAATCTGAGGCAACGCTCTTCGAATTCCTTTTCAGACCAGCCGCGCAGCCCCGACAGAATCTTCTGAGACATCGCCTCGACGTTCATCAGAGATAGGTGGTACCGCGCTAGCCAACCCATGGCACGCATGGCGTGACCGATAGAAATCTCACCCCGTTTCCTCAAATCCTTCAGGAACAACCTGCCCGTGTTGCAGGCGACCAGGGTCCT
>PMNO01000573.1:0-245 GCA_003161835.1 Myxococcales bacterium
GGGATTTCGCCAATCTCGTCGAGGAACAAGGTCCCACCGTCGGCCTGCAGGAACCGCCCGTCGTGACGTTGCACCGCGCCCGTGAAGGCCCCTTTTTCGTAGCCGAAAAGCTCGGCCTCGAGGATGCTTTCCGGCAACGCCGCGCAGTTGACCGGAACGAACGGCCCCCGCACCCGCGGCGAATAGTCGTGGATCGCGCGCGCCAGCAGCTCCTTGCCGGTGCCGCTCTCGCCCGTGATCAGCAC
>PMNO01000573.1:310-3834 GCA_003161835.1 Myxococcales bacterium
ATCGTTTCGGTCTCCGGTGACAACGTGCGACTGGCTTTCAACAGATCGATTCCCGACATTCCGGCCATCATCAGATCCGTGATCAACACCGATACGGGCTCGCGCCGGACGATCTCCAGCGCGTCGGCCCCGGAGGTCGCTGTCAAAACACGCAGGTGCTCGCGTTCGAATATCTTCTGGAGCGAATCGACGATCCCCGGCTCGTCGTCCACGACCAACAGGGTTGGAGCGCCCGGGTTCTGAGTGCTCGGACGGCTTCCTTCGAGGGGACGGCCCACAACGTCGGCGACGGTCATTGAAGAACGTTACGCCACATTGACACGGACGCAAATATCTCTGCCACGCTGGCACTAAAATGCCATCATGACACTCTTGGGCCTGCGGGCGGGTAGCCGACGACCTACACGAGGCCGGCCAGAGGGCCGGTCGTGAGATCGGGCGTGGGCTGGGTACCAAACGTGTTGATGTTCACGCCAAACGCCTGCGCTATCGAAACCAATACGTGGTTGTTCGTGGAACCTTTGAACAGCGCATCGCCGGGCGCGCACCACAGATTGCTGCTCGGGCAGTCCGCCTGCAGTTTCAGCCGGCGCCCCATGCGGAACTTGCCGTTGACCCCGCCGGCCAACACGGTGGGGACGTTGCGCGTGCTGTGCAGGGCGGGATTCCCCATGTCGCTGCTCGCATAGATCAACGTGTTGTCGAGCACGCCCATCGCGCTCAGCTTCTGCATCAAGAGTGCGACCTTGGAATATGAATAGCCGTTGAATAGCGCCAGCGGCGCCCAGGTCTTGGGATCTCCCCCCGAGTCCACGGGGTGCCCGTCCTGCCCGGCGGACGAACCGTTGTACGGGTGCGCGACACCGCCGTGATTGTCCGCNNTCGAAATACGGTTCGCCCCCGTTGTACTGCTGCAGCTTGGGGAACTTCGTCGCGTCCGGTTTTGCCGGTGGAGTACAAGTCGCCGTCATGCTCATCGGTCCGATCTGTTTTTCGAGATCGCGCAGCGACGTCAGGTGCTGGTCGAGCTTGTTCTTCTCGGGCGCCGCCAATCGCGGCATCAACCGGTTGATGTCACCCCGGACGAAATCGATGATGCTCTGGCCCAGCATCTGCTGACGGGCCAGCGCCGCCTGCGCCGCGGTATCGTTCGGGGCGGCAAAATTGGCGAACAGAAGATTGAACGCCTGGACCGGATCGATGATCTTCGGCAACGCGGTGCCGCCCGGCCCAAACGACAACGTCGATCCCGATTTCGTGTCCGTATTTCCCACGCCCAGCGCGACGCTGGTGACCGGCGTCATCGCTCCCAGTTTTTGCTCGACCGCTAGAAACTGATCCAGCGACGAGTTCAGGGGCTTCTGCCCGGACGCGTCGATACGGCTCCCGGTCAGGATGGTGCCGGCGGTGTCATGTCCATTGGCGGCCGACAGCAGGTCGACGCCCTCGATGATCAAAACCTTGCTCTTGAGCGCGGGCGTATCGAAGGCGGTGAGCGACGAGTTCGCGAAGCTCAGGTTGAAACTGGTCTCGGTATCGCCCGGCTGCATCCCCCAGTACTCCTGCGCCACGCCGTGGGGGTGATACATCGTGACGAAACGCAGGGGCAAGGTCTCTCCCGCCGCCTGGGCGTGAGAGTCTTCCAACAACTTGAAGAACGGCAACGAGGCAAAGCCGGTCCCCACGCCCCGCAGGAAGGATCGGCGGGCACGACTGATCTTCACAGGGGCCTCCGCAGGGAGAAAGTGGGATTCTTCACGTACGCAACCATGATCTCCAAGATGCTGCCCTGTACGTTCGCGGGCAAGGTCTTCCAAAACTCCACGAACGCGTCCTCGCTGCCTTTGACCGAATCGTCGCTGCGTCCAGTCGAGGAGCGAAAGATCTGTCGCGCCAAACAGGTTCGCACCTGCGCGCTCTTGGACATGGCCACCGCCAGCGCGTTGCTGTCCGCGTAAGAGCCGTCAAAGTCCGTTCCCTGGATGACCGTGGACGTGTCGACCGCCTGGCCATGCTCGGTCGGATGGCCGGCGACGACCTCCCGGGCGGCGCCCATGCCATCGTAAGTCTCGAAGGAAAACCCGAACGCATCGATCTTGCCATGGCAGGCGGCGCACAGGGCGTCCGTGGAGTGAGCCGCGAAACGCTGCCGCATCGTCTTGGTCAAGTCCACGGGCGGAGGCGTGACGTCGATGTTGAGCTCGGTCGGAGACTTCAAGGGCATGCACGCGATCTGGCGCATGATCGCCACGCCTCTCAACACCGGGGCGCTTTCGCTCGCGTGCGCGAAGACCGACAGGAACGCCGGCTGGTTCAGCACGCCCCGTCGACCCGTGGACGCGAGCGACGTGTGTCCTGTTCCGGCCGACGTGACGTTGTAGAGTCCCGCCAGATTGCTGTCCGCGATGGTCCAATCCGCCGCCAGCAATTCTTCGATGGTCGCCGTTGATTTGACCAGCACCTCGCGGACGAAGTTAGCGCTCTCGGCCGCAATCGAGTCCTTCAGGCCCGAGAACTTCGAATACGCGCTCGCATCTTTGTCGGTCAAGGCGATCTGATCGAGGCTGAACATCTCGCGCACGAAACGCACCATCGCATCTTGGCCCGTGGTCTGAGCCAGCAAGCGCCGCGCCTGCTGCTCGCGCGCCGTCGGGTCCCCGAGGCCCCCGGCCTTGGCCATCGTCCACAGGGTATCGTCCGGCGGACCGGCCGTCAGGGTGTACGAAAGGAGGCTGGACAATTCATACGGCGTCAAAGTGACGGTCCCGGTCGCCGGCGCCGAGCCGCTTCCGATCTCTGTGATGTACAAGAAGCCCGCCGATTGCAGGATCGCGCGCACCACCAAGTCGATGCCGTCGTTGTACGCCGCACTGGTCGCGCCCGCGCGATACACACCGATGAGCGCGGTTGATTCATCCGGGGTCAGGGGTCGACGGTACGCCTTGACGCCAAACGATTGAATGAACGTGGCGGCGCAAGCCTCCCCTCCCGTCGCGGCATTTGCGCACGGTGCCAAATTCGCCAAGCGGCCGTTCTGGCGCGCCTCGGCGACGAGAGCCACTGACGCGTCCCCGAGCTGCTTGGCCAAGACGGGATCCACGCGCTGGGCGTCATTCAACGTGTAGCCTCCCCGCGAGAAGATCCCCTGTCGCGAATCCGGCGGGAACGTGCCCGCCATGGTCAGGGAGGTTCCCAGTAACGCGCGCACCGACGCGTCGTACTCCGTATTGGTCAGCCGGCGAACACGCGCGGGCAAGAACGGACTGGTCAATCCGATAGTGCCGATCGTGCTACCCACACCGCCGCCGACCCCACCGCTATTCCCGCNNCCGCCACTTCCCGGTCCGCCCCCGCTGCCGACGGGATGCAAGGGCGCCTCCAGATTGCCGACGCAACCCGAGACCGCGGTGGCGAGCGCGACCAAAGTAGTGCCAACTGCAAAACCGCTACGGGGGGACATCGTGGTTTCCTTCAAGTATAGAGTCGGGTTCGGGGTAACACGGACCAAAAATTCGTCGCCGCGC
>PMNO01000573.1:3918-8110 GCA_003161835.1 Myxococcales bacterium
CCCGTGAAAGCATCTAGCCTTGATCGGCGCTTGGGCTCAAAGACTGGAGCCCGGAGCTCCCGAAACCGGATTGATCCGCGTACCGACGGGCTGGCGCGGCAGGCGAATTCGAAACACGGTGCCCTGCCCCACCACGCTCTCGACCACGATCTTGCCGCCATGGCGTTCGATGATGCNNGTCGTGAAGAAGGGATCGAAGATACGCGGCAATTGCTCGGGCGGAATGCCGGCCCCGTCGTCGGAGACCGTGAGCTCGACGACCTCGCCGTCCACCCGAGCCGCGATCCGGACCGTGCCGCCGCCCGGCCGCTGACCGATCGCCTGGGTCGCGTTGGTCACCAGATTCATGATCACCTGATCAATTTGCCCGGCGAAGCCGACCACCCGCAAAGCGGGATCGACGTCCTTTTCGATTCGCGCATTCTGAAGGCGATGGCGCAGGAGGTCCAGCGTGTCATCGACGCTGCGCGACAGGTTGACCTCCCTCGGTTGCTCGTCGTCGCCGCGCGAATAATTGTGCAGCGCTTGCACGATGGCCTTGCTGCGGGTGGCCCCGCGCTGGATGACCGCCAGCATCTCGCCCGCCTCGCGCGCCGCCTGCTCCTGGGACGCGGCGTCCCGCGTCTGCCCGAGCGCACGCACGAGCTCGGCCAGCGGACCGATGGTGTTGATGACCGCGTTGACCGGGTTGTTGATCTCGTGGGCGATTCCAGCGACCAATCGACCCATCGACGCCAGCTTCTCGCTGCGCACCAGATCGTCCTGGGCGCGGCGCAGCTTCTCCAGCGCGTCACGCAACTCCACGTTGCGTTGTTCGAGCACCTCGGTGCGCCGGCGCACCTCGCGATCCAGGTCGATGTTCAATGATTCCGTCGACCGCAGCTTGTCGCGCAGGGCCCGTCGCATTTCCTCGAACGCGAACGTCAATCGCCCGATCTCGTCGGCCTCGCCCGACGGGGGGACCGGACGCGCCAGCTCGCCCCGCGCCATCTCCTCGGTGCGTTCCTCCAGGGCGCGAATGGGCGTCACGATGTCGCGCACGATGAGCAGCACCAACCCGAGCGCGAGCGCCATCACCAGAGTGATCGAAGCGATGAATGTGGGCAGCTGACGCGCGGGCGCCATGGCGAAGAGCACGACGAGGCCGCACGTCAGCACGGTGACGCTCAGGAAGAACCCCACCAGCTTGCCGCGCAATCCGGCCGCGGCCCGCACCTCGGCCACCGGCAGGTGATGACGCGACCCCAGCTGTCCCAGGAGCGGCCTCAGCACATCACGCAGCAGCAGCGTTTCGTACAGCGCCATGGCCAGCACGATCAGGGAGACCGCGGCCAGCAGCCGGGCCGCGGTGGCGGTGTCGAACCCCACCAGCCGACGCCCAAACGAAATCACCGCCAGAGCGGCCAGCGTCGACCAGATGGCCTGATAGCCCGCCAAGCGATAGGGGATCGACTGGGCCGCGTTGAACGCCTCGATCGCGCGCGGCTCGTCGCGCGCCGGACCGCGCGTGGGCGGAAAGCGCACCGCCAGGTCGAGGTATCGTTCTATGGGCAGCGTTCTGCGGTACAGCGACCGCCCACAGAAGGCCAGGACCGGAAGCAAGGCGGGAGCGGTCAGGGCCGCCATCAGCGCCGCCGGCCGGGAGGATAGCTCCGTGAACACCGCCGTAAGCGCCGCGATCACGGCGTGTGTCATCCCCAGCAGGGACAAGGCCGTTCGCGCCAGACGCCTGCGATAGTTNNAGCCGCTGCCAAACGATGCTGCGCAGGGTTCCGGCGGCGCCCGAATACAGCAGCGCCATCGTCACCACGCCCACCCCCGACACGAGCGGCAGATCGCCGTGATGGGCCAGACGGACCGCCAACAGCACCGCGGTGATCGTCCAGGCGGCCGTGCGCAGCCGCCCGGTCTCGATGGGCCCGCGTCGGATGGCGGCCAGAACTTCCTGGGCCGCCGCCGCCGACAGAGCCTCCTGGCGCCGCTTGTTCCCCAACGCCGTCCAGATCGGACGCAGAGTCGCCGCGCTGCCCAGCGTCGATAGCAACCACAACCCAGCGAACCATGGAATGAGCGCCGGAGCCGCGCGACTGGATCGAATCCCCTCCTGGACCAGCAGGACCATGGGCGTGCCCACCAAGGCGAGCTCCAGCAGCGTGAGCAACAGCTCCGCGACCAGCAAGCGCATCGCCAGCAGACCCGCGGCGCTGGTGACAGGGTGCGGGCCGCGCCGGACGTCGGTTTCGGGCGATGAGGAAACGGACACGGCTCTTGGCGGCGGATTCTAACCTCATTTGAGCGCCGGAGGCGCCCACCGCCGGAATTCGCGCTACATTCGAGCGCAGTCATGACTTGGGAAACCATCCGCAACCTGGTGCGCGACGAATGGGTCATCCTGTCGTTGCTACTTTTTTGGTCGCTCGCGGGCTTGACCGTGATTTGCGAAAGGGTCTACGCGCTGTGGAACGTCCTCGGAAAATCAGAGGCCTTCAAGCTCAAGGTGATCGCGGCCCTCGAGGCGGGCGATCTGGCCAAGGCTTCGGCGCTGTGTGAAACGTCGGATGCCCCGCTCGCCGAGGTGTACGAACGCGGCCTGGCCGTCTTTCGGAAGACGCCCCAGAAAACCGCCGACGCCACCGCATCGCAACGCGCGGCCGTGGTGTTGTCGTTCAAGCGCTATCTCTGGGCGCTGGGCACGGTCGGCTCCTCCGCTCCGTTCGTCGGTCTCTTTGGCACCGTGGTCGGCATCCTCAAGGCCTTCCAGTCCATGTCCGTGGCGGGAACAGGCGGTTTCAAGGTGGTCTCCCAGGGCATCGCGGCGGCGCTGGTCGCGACGGCCGCCGGATTGCTGGTCGCGATCTACGCCGTCATTGCGTACAACTACTTCGTCTCCAAGGTGAACGGATTGGCCATGCAGTACAAGCTGTACACCGACGAATTTCTGCTGGCCCTGGGCGAATACGCCAACACCCGTGGCGCCGGCCCAACGGGTGGCGCCGCTCCCGTGTTGAGCAACGCGTCCTCCCCCACGCTCGAGCCCCCCAAGGCCTCCGGCTCGGTCTGAACGGGCGACAACCATGGGCGTCAATATCCAGCTGGAAGATTCGACCGGGCCGGGCGCCGAATACGCCGACGGAGGCACGGAGACGATCGTCTCGGAGATCAACATCACGCCCCTGACGGACGTCTTTTTGGTTCTGCTGATCATCTTCATGGTGACCTCGACGGCGCTCGTGGAATCGGAGGTCGCGTCGCGCGCCGGCATGAAGGTGATTCTCCCCAAGGCCAACGCGGCCGGGCCTGTTTCGCAGCGCCGCAGCGATCCGGTGTTGACGGTGACGAAGGCGAACGAAATTTACCTCGGTGCCAAGAAGGTTTCGCCCGCCGAGCTGGAGGCGGAGATTCGCAAGGCACTGCAGAATGTCGGCTCCGAGACCTTGCTGATCCGGGGCGACAAGAACGTCCTGCTGGGCGCGGCGGTAGACATCATGTCGACCGCGAAACGCGCTGGCGCCAGCCACATCGCGATCCTGACCGCGCCCAACGCCAAGTAGTCCCGGGCCGGCGCGAGACCTCCGCACCGCGCGAGGGCGTCGCCTCCGGCGCCGGGAACCGATGTAGGCGCGAGTGCCCAACGAGCCCCGGGCGTCCATGGGCGTCCGGAGAAATCGCACGGGTCCCGTCTTTTGGTTGTAAGGATCTCCATCGTTTGGGGCACCCTATGTCATAGGGGGGACGACGAAATGAAGAATGACCCATGCCCGGCTCGGTTGAAGTGTCTCCCGCTCGTCGCCGCGCTCACGATCGGCTGGCTGGGATGCGCGCCCCACGAGGACGGACCCGGTCGCGCCGGCGCGGGCGGCAAGGGTTCGGGCGGTGCGAGCGTCGGCACGGGCGGATCCGGGGCCGCGGGGGGCGTTTCGGACTCCGGTGGCGGAGGCGCGGGCGCGTCTGCCGGATCGCCGCCGGTGGACCACTGTGTCGAAAACCCGCCCCCGCTCAGAACCGTCGGAAGCGTGGTCGCGTTTCCGATCGAGCTGACGCTCGGGGGGCAAGCGCTGGTGTTCGGCGAGCCGAATGTCGTCGCGTCGGCCGGGGCGGCGGGGTCGCTGACGCTTCAAGACTTGCGCTTCTACATCTCGCAGGCGGCGCTCCTGCGCGCGGACGGGACATCGGTTCCGGTGGACATCGTCAC
>PMNO01000183.1 GCA_003161835.1 Myxococcales bacterium
GGGGGCGCGCGCGCTGGAACACGATGCGAGTCTCTCCAGCTTTCTGCAGGCGCGGGCCTCATATCGCCTTGAGGGCGCCCGAAATCTGCGAGAAGGCCTTGTCGAATAGGTCGCCGAGATCCTCGGCGCCGTCATGGGCAGCCCACCAGTTAAGGGCGGTGTCGAACGCGGCCATCGCGGCCGCGGCGCCTAGGCTCGGGCCCATGTCCGCGTTCACGTCCTTGCCCGCGCGCCGGGCAAGCTCGGCGGCCAGCGCCGCGCGCCATTGTGATTGCTTCGTAAGAAAGTGACCGCGGAGCGAGGGGTCCGCCAAGATGATCTTGGTGAAGCGAAGGACTCTACCCGGGTGCTCCGTGCAGCTGTCGACGAAGCCGGAGAACGCGCGCCGCACGGCGACCGCGTGGGTCTCGCGAGTTGGCCGCGCCGCCAGCGCCTCCACGAGCCATCGGCCGACGTCCCCGAGAAACTCGACGATCAAATCCTCCTTGGACTGGAAGTAGCGAAAGAACGTCCGGCGCGACATGCCGGCCGCGTCGGAGATGCGTTCGATGGTCATGTGCTCGTAGCCCTCGACCGCGATTAGGCTGAGCGCGGCCTCGGTGAGTTCTTCGCGCACGAGACGGCGCTTGCGTTCCGCCATCGTCGGGCTCGCGGAGGACGGAGCGGATCGTTCGGGCATGCCAGGAGGTTACCTCAAGCCCCGCTTGACATCTACTGCCTTAGTTGGCACTATGTGCCATGCGAGACACATCGAGTCCCCGACTCGGCTGGCTCGCCGGACGGCGCCCCCATGATCCAACTCTCAAACTTCATTGGCCACGCTCTCGGCCACTGGTCGCTGTTCGCGGTCCTCATGGTCGCGGCGTCCTTCTTCTACGGCTACGGTGTCCCGCGGGCGAAGTCCCGCGTTTTCGCAGGCAGCAACCTCAAGCCCAAGCTCCTCGACGAGCACCTGCCGACGTGGCGGCGGCACGACGCACTAACTCTGCTCGAGGGGCTGGGCGCGTCGGGACGAAGAGCGCTGCAGGGCTTCTACCTCGGGATGGACCTGTGGTTCCCCGGTCCGACCATCTGCGTGGCGTACGCCGGACTGTTGAGCCTCGCCTTCCCCCCGGGCTCGCCGCTCGGCCTGCTCAATCTGCTCGCCGTACCCGCGCTCTTGTTCGACGTCGCGGAGAACGTGAACCACTTGATCATGGCTCGCTTTTACCCAGACCTCTCGTCCCTCTCGCTACGAATGGGACCCGTGTTCACCCTTCTCAAGTGGGCCTTCGCCATGGCGATACCCGTCATCGCGCTTGTCGGGTTCATTGCGCGGCAGGTGTGACCCTGTCGGGAACAGTCCGGGAACCAGAGCCGCATCGCACAAACACCAGAGGTCCCATGTCTCAGACGATTTTCATCACGGGCAGCTCCACCGGACTCGGTCGCGCCACCGCGTTGCTCTTTGCCTCGCGTGGCTGGAACGTGATCGCGACGCTCCGTAAGCCGAACGCGGCGACGGAGCTTGCCGAGGTGAAGAACATCTCCCTCATAGAGCTCGATGTCACGAGGCCAGAGCAGGTCGTGGCGGCCTCCGCGAAGGCCCTCTCGCGCGGACCGGTCGACGTCGTGTTCAACAACGCCGGCTACGCGCTCACTGGGCCCTTCGAGGCGACGGCTGACACGCAGATCGTCTCGGAGATCGAGACCAACTTGCTCGGCGTAATGCGCGTCACGCGGGCCTTCATCCCAGCCTTTCGTGAGCGCGGTACGGGCACGTTCATCGCCACGACTTCTGTTGGCGGGCACGTCACCTTCCCGTTCAACTCGGTTTACCACGCCACGAAGTGGGCTCTCGAGGGATGGAGCGAGAGCTTGCCTTACGAGCTCGGAGCCTTCGGGATCCGGGTGAAGACGGTTGCCCCTGGGGCCATCCACACCGACTTCCATGGGCGCTCGCTGGTCCTTGCCGGCGATCCTGCCTACGCGACCTTGGTCGGCACAGCGCTCGGTGTCCTCCGAGACCCGGCTCGTGCTGCAGACCGCGCGACTGCAGAGGAGATCGCCGAGGTCGTGTACGAGGCGGCCACCGACGACAGCGACCAAGTGACCTACTTGGCTGGCTCGAGCGCAAAGGCAATGGTCGCGCAGCGGAGAGACCTCGGGATCGAGGCATGGCGCAGATCAGTCAAGAGAATGTTCCTCGGCTGAAGGTTCAACCGAAAACGGAGGACACGAGGCATGCAGCAAGAATCCATTGTCGCCAGTTTCACAAATGTTCGCGTGAAGTCGTTGGATCCGTTGGCTCACTACGCGATCGGACTGCGGTTCACACACGCGTCCCTCCGTCGGAACCTACGCACGATCATCCGGATATCCGAGGCCGACCACGATCAAAGTGACGCCTTCCTCGACTTCGCTGCGCTCTATGTCGAGTCACTGACTGGGCATCACCAGGTCGAAGATACGGTCACGTTCCCGGCACTCGCGCGCGCCGGGGCCGACGTCGCCCTCTTCGAGACCTTCGAAGCCGATCATAGCTCTGTACATCGCCTGCTCGACGATCTCGCCCGCGNNGGCCGCAATGGCGGCGGCCGAGAGGCAGGCGCTCGCCGAGCACAGGAAGGGCGGCTCCGCTCTGCTGATGCTCTACATCTACTCGCTCTCCGACGAAGAACAGAGGTTCCTGTTCGGCGAGGAGGCGTGGTTCTTTCGCACCGTACTCGTGCGGTGGACGTGGCGTCGATCGTTTGACAAGTTCCTGCCGTACGCGTTCAACAGGAACCTGGCGTTGTGACGAAGTCGCCGACGCGGGTCCCAGCCGCATCCGCCAGCCACAGCGGTTCGTACGTCCACATTCACACCACAGCACCCCCCGAACTCGCTCCACCACCCCTTCGAATCGACTACGCGCATGCGCGCCATGTGGCGCGAAGCTTATTTCGAGCGTCAGGGCGACGAAGGGCCTCGAGTTGGCCGATACACCAGACCGGTCGCGACGGCGGGAAACACGGTCGACGACTCGAGTTCGAGGGCCAAGGGCTTCTCGAGCCCCGTGAAGATGGGCAGCCCCTTGCCGAGCGCCACCGGATGAACCAGCAAGAAGAACTTGTCCACTAGGCCCGTCGCGATCAGGCTGCGCGCGAACCCTGCGCCACCCTGGGCCAGCAGGGGCCTCTCGTGTTCGCGCTTCAGCTTGCCGATCTCGTCCTCAATGGGCCCGGAGGCGACATAGGCGTCCTGCCACATCTTGAGCACCTTCGGATCCGCATCGCGCTTCCGCCCGCCGCTGCGCTCGAGCGACGCGTCGGCGTCCTTCATCGACTGCGCCTTGGCCCGCTCCCTCCTGACGCTCTGGGCGCCCCTGGTGGTGAACACCGCCTTGGGAATATCGTTCATGGAGGGCGCCACCGCCTCGTTCGAGAATGGCCATCACGCCATCATGACGGCGTAGGTCTTGGACCCCATGAGGTGCAGGCAGGCGGTGCGGAAGATGCCGATCTCCCACTCGATCGCCTTCTGGTCCGCCGTCGCGAAGATCCAGTCAGCCTCGTCGTCGGGCCCCGCGACGAACCCGTCTAGCGCACTCCGCGAACTGCGCCGCGTCGGGAGCGGAATCAAGCGTCGAAGTCGTCTGGGCCCGGCCTACTGGCGTGCCTGGACGGTTCCAGCGTGATCACGATCGACTTCGAAGAGGGTTGGTTGCTGCCGTTCGCGACGCTCTGGACGGGGACCAGCACGTTGGTTTCCGGATAGTAGGCCGCCGCGCAGCCACGGGGAATTGCGTAAGGAACGACGCTAAAGCGATCGGCGCGCCTGCGCTCCTGAGCGAAGTGACTGATCAGATCCACGGCTTGNNTGCACCGTGAAGTGGGCACGCCCCGACTTCGTCGGGAACGTCCCTTCGCGGGGGCCATTCGGCAGATAAAAACCTCCGGGCTCACGGACCCGGCGGTTGTACTGCGTGAATCCCGGAACGACGTGTTCAATGTGCTCGCGAATCCGATCGTAGTCGTCGACCAGCCCCTGCCATTCCACCTGGCCGTTGCCGGCCTTGAGGGTGGCCAACGCGATTCCGCCCACTATCGCGGGCTCGCTGCGCAGGGCAACCGACGCAGGTTCGAGCACACCCCGCGACTGATGGACGACCCCGGTTGTATTTTCCACGGTGACGAATTGTTCGCCGGATGCTTGACGGTCGCGCTCGGTTCTTCCCAAACATGGAAGAATCAAGGCCTGACGACCGGTAATCAGATGTCCACGGTTCAATTTGGTCGAGATCTGCACGGTCAATTCACAGCGGGCCATCGCCTCGGAGGTGTAGTGCGTGTCCGGAGTCGCGCTCAGAAAATTTCCGCCCAATCCGACGAAGATCTTCGCGCGTCCTTCGTACATCGCCTGAATCGCCTTCACCGTATCCAGACCATGCTTCCGCGGAGGCGCGAAATGGAACTCCTTCTCCAGCGACTCGAGAAAGGCCTCGCTCATCTTCTCCCAGATGCCGACGGTCCTGTCCCCCTGAACATTGCTGTGGCCCCGAACCGGACAAAGGCCGGCGCCCCTGCGGCCGATCTGCCCGCGCAGCAGTGCAAAATTCACGATGCTCTGAACGTTGGCCACACCGTTCTTGTGTTGCGTAATCCCCATCGCCCAGGAGCAGATCATCCGCTCGGACGCCAGCGCTATGCNNGTCCCAGGCCGTGGCGTCGAGATCGGCCGCGAAGGCCGCGAAGCCCTCCGTGTGTTGCGCCAGGAAGCCGTGAGACAGCAGCTTTTGCCCGCTCGAGCGGTCACGCTCCAGCATCTCCTTCGCAATCCCCTTCAGCAACGCGACGTCGCCATTGACCCGAACCGGCAAGAACAGACATGCAAGTGGCGTCCCGCGGCCAAGAAGATTCAAGGGTTCCTGGGGATTCTTGAATCGCACCAAGCCCGACTCCGCAAGGGGATTGATGCTGACGATCTTGCAACCGTTCCGCGCGGCCTTTTGCAGCTCGGTGAGCATGCGGGGGTGACAGGTCCCAGGATTCTGGCCGATCACAAAAATGCTGTCGGCGTAAGAGAAGTCCTCGATCTTGATCGTCGCCTTGCCGATGCCGATGGTTTCGGTCAGCCCGAGACCACTCGATTCATGACACATGTTCGAACAGTCCGGAAGGTTGTTGGTACCGAACTGCCGGGCAAACAGGCCATACATGAACGCTGCCTCGTTGCTGGCCCGCCCCGACGTATAGAAGATCGCCTCGTCAGGAGACCCAAGCGCATTCAGCGCGCGACCGATGAGCCCGAAGGCTTCCGACCATTCGATGGGTTCGTAGTGAGCGGCGCCGTCCCGGCGAAACATGGGATGGGTGATCCGGCCCTGCTGATCCAGCCAACGGTCGCTCTTCAGCAGCATTTGCGCGATGCTGTGCTCCGCAAAAAACTCTGGAGTCGCCCGCGCTGTGGTGGCCTCGCTGGCCACGGCCTTCGCCCCATTCTCACAGAACTCTGCCGCCTTTCGTTCGCCATCCGGATCGGGCCAGGCGCAACTGGGACAGTCGAACCCGTCCTTTTGGTTCATGGTCGTCAAAGTGCGCAAGCTGCGCTTGACCCCCATGTCTCGCATCCCCCGGTGGGCGGTCTCCCAGATGGAGGTGAAACCTGCCGCGCTGAGATGGCGCTTGCCGACCCGCGCGCCCGCGCTTTCGACCGGCGGCTCGGCTCCCGGAACGCCCGTGGCCAAGTGGGCATCCGTTACGTGGACGTGGCTATCGGTTTGGCCAGGCGCGCTGTTCTCGTCTTTAGGTCCATCGGGACGGTGATTGTCGGCCACGGTGCTCCTCACGCCCACGATATAAGCGCGTCCCGCGTTGATTCGACGCCCGCACCCTGGGTGGATACGCCCGAGAGGCGTTCAGCACCGCAGTAGACGTTGAACCCGCCGTTGCGAACAAAACCCAGCAGGGTCATCCCCGCTCCGCGCGCAATTTCGACGGCCAGGCTAGACGGCGCCCCGACCGCAGCCATGATCGATATTCCGGCCACCGCAGCCTTTTGCACCAATTCAAAACTGGCCCGACCGCTGACGACCAGCACGGTATCGGGCTCAGGAAGGCAGCCGCCTAGAATCTCGGTGCCTACCAGTTTGTCTACCGCGTTGTGGCGACCCACGTCCTCCAGAACCAAACGAGCTTGTCCGTCCGGCGCGAAGAATCCTGCCGCGTGCAAACCGCCGGTCCGAGAGAATGTGGCCTGGGCCTGTCGCAGCAAAGTGGGCAACGCGTGAACGACGGCGGCGTCGATCGTGACCTTTGCTCTCGGGAGCGTTGCGGCTCGGTGGTCCCCCGCCGACACGGAGGCCAACAGGGCGTCCAAGTCGGTGCGTCCACACACACCGCACGCACCGGTCGTGACGAAAGGGCGACGCGCAGCCTCGAGCGCCGCCTGAGCACGAGGGGCGAGCTGAAGTCTGACCGTGTTGTCATCGACGCTCTCCGCAACCAACAGGTCGTTGGGATTCTCGATAACGCGCTCCCCGAACAGGAATCCCACGGCAAGGGCCNNCGCACCAGAATTTCGAGCGGGCGCTCCGCAGCCACCCAGTCTGATGTCACCACACCCTGCCCGCCGCGTACCCGCAGGATTGCAACTTCTGATTCTTTTTTCATTCTTCAACCTGGCTGTGGGTCAATTGCCAACCTGAACGGTGTCTCTGCACGGTAACGGACGCGGTCGGTTGCTTTCCAGCCCCTCTCGAGATTCTGAGAGCAATCGGCGTGCCGGTACATACGCGACCTTTTCTTCTGTCCCCCCCCTGACGCGCGCACTGAACATGCCTATATCTACCGGGCCAATGTTAACCGCAGCGAGTCCACCGGCCCCCCGGGTCCGCCGCCATCGTGAGTACACGGTGTGCGGGGGAACGAACGTGGGCTCCAAGAGAAAAGACAATCAGGACACTTTCGTGGTGGTTGATCTGGAATCAGGTGCGGTCAGCCGCCCCTGCATTCGAACGGACGTGTGGGTGGCCCAGCCTGGGTTGCTCATGCTGGTGTGCGATGGCATGGGTGGTCGAGCGGCTGGAGACATCGCGGCTCGCATCGCCGCCTCGTCCATAAAGCGAGAACTGGAAGCAGAGGGCGCGAATGTCGCTCAGGCGCCCGACCATTCGCTGAAGCGTGCGGTCGCGGGCGCGAACAAGGCCATATTGGCCGAAGCCCGCGCCCATCCGGAGGAGCAGGGCATGGGGACCACCTGCACAGCCGCGGTTCTTTCTCCCGACCGGCTTGCCATTGCCCAGGTCGGCGATTCCCGCGCATATCTCTGGCGGGATGGAGAGCTCCGGATCCTCACGCG
>PMNO01000347.1 GCA_003161835.1 Myxococcales bacterium
GGATCCGTTGGAGGATCCGTTGGAGGATCCGTTGGAAGATCCCTTGGAGGAGCCGTTCTTTCGTTTTCCCTCGCGTTCGGCCATTTTCACGAGATCCAATCGCGCGTGGTGCAGCCGCGACCACACGGTGTTCGTGGGGCAGTCCGCGATGCGTGCGATTTCCTCGACCGGAACGCCCTCGAGCTCGAACAAGACCAGCACGAGACGCTTCTTCGGATGGAGCCTGTCCAACATGCGGTCGAGCATGAGGTTGCGGGCGGTTTCCTCGGAAGGGTCGGGCGGTGGCGATGTCGGCTCGCTGAGCATCAGCGTCGCAAGGGCCGTTCGGAGTCGCTTTTTCTGAACCAGCTTGCCCGTGGTCCGGGCCGTGATTCTATAGATCCAGGTGGAGAGCTGGGATTCGCCGCGAAAGCTGGGCAGGCTGCGGTAGACGGCCATGAAGACGTCCTGGCACGCGTCCTCGCGTTCGGGGTCGCGGATGCCGAGCGCCGACAGAAAACGGTAGACTAGTGCTGCGTGCCGTTCGTATAGCGCGCGCCACGCTCCCCGGTCACCCGCGCAGCAACGCGCGACCAATTCCGCATCGGACGTCCGTGCGGGGGCAGTGACTCGGTTCAGGCCGGGAGTTTTCAAGTCATCGGTTCCGGGTTGATTCGTCTGTATCAGTGGCATGCGGTACACCTTTTCATCGAAAAACCACCGCGAGATCGATTCCGAATGACGCGTATGCCTTTGGGGTCGTCACGAGATAGGCCGGTTGGCCCGTTAACGGGTCAGTGGCGTCCCGCACCCCGATATCATACCTCTTGAGCGGTACTCCGAGGTTGACCCCCGGACGGAAGGTCAACCGGGTGGTGATCGGCATCCGGTATCCGACCCCGGCCTCCACCACGGGACCGAACCGTACGACGAGCGCGGACGGGACGTTGACGCGCGAGGACGATGAAAGGGCGATCACGTCCAAGCCCAATTGCACAACCGGTTCGACCCAGCCGGGACCCGCCGGCAGCTCCAGGAGGCTGCCCAGGCGCACCGGAAAACGTCTCAATGTGGCTCGGCGCGGTGCGTCCGGCAGCTCGTATTCCAGGGCCGGCGAGCCGCCGAGGCTGAATACGCCCCAAAGGTACCGGACCCAGCGAGTCAGGCCCAGCTGAATTCCCAAGCGCGCTTNNGCACCGGTTGACGGATCGAATTGGCCGGTTTCGGCCGTGTCGTAGGCGATCGTCACAAGATACCGCTCCACGATGGCGGCGACGGTGTCGGCGAAAGCCACGCAGTCGGTCACGGAGGTTCCCCGCCCCGGCGCCGGCAACGTTCGGCGCAGCTGGGTATCCCCGCGGGCATCAATCAAGGAAAAGCGAACGACGGTGCCATCGGGCGCCACGTCCAGCACCGCCCGCAGCACGTCGGGCAGAATGGTCGCCGCGGCACGGTCTGGCAGGACCAGGAATCCAGGAAAGCGTGCCTGCATCGCGTCGGTGACCTGACGCGCCGAGGGACAGCCGTCCTCGGGACCAGCGGGGGCGGCGATCAGCACCGCGAACACCGGGAGAGCGGCGAGGGCGATCACGTTTTCAATCCTACGCCGAGCCAAACCCGATGTCCTTTGCGGCGTGAGATCAACCCGTGACCTCCTTGACCCGTGCGGCGATCTTGCGGATCGATTCCTCGAAGATGGCGAGCGGCGGCAACAAGCTGACGACGACGTAGGTCGCCCCACGCAGATCGAAGAAGTACCCCGGATAAACCAACACTCCGTCTTTCTCCAGGAATTCAAGGGCCCAGCCCTCGTCGGTAAGGACCGCGGGAAGGCGCACGATGGCGGTCCATCCGCCGTCCGCTCTCAGAACGGTCAGGGGCGACCGCGGTCCGAAAGTCTCGATCAGGGAACGCCGGTTCTGGGCGACCCGGGACGAGATGGCCCCCCGGCGGACGGCGCCCGCNNCGACGCCCGCGCGAAACAATTCCGGGAGCGCCGCCTGGACAGGCGTTCCAACCGACAGATAGGTGTCGGCGATCAGGTCCAGACGCTCCAGCGCGAGGCGCGCGACGGGGGCGGGGCCGCCCACCGCCATCCAGCCGAGCTTAAGTTGCGGCAGCCCGCAGCTCTTGGACAAGCCGCCCAGGCTCACCGTGAGCGCCGCGGTGGAACGGGCCGCCACGCATCGGACCATCGTGGGGTTGGGCTGTTCCACGTAATCCGAGAAGACCTCGTCGGCGACCAACGCGAATCCGGCTTCGGCGGCGCGACGATCGAGAGCAGCCAGTTCGGCGGCCTCGAGGACCGAGCCCGTGGGGTTGTTCGGACTCACCACCACCAAGGCGCCCACGCGCGTCCGAGCCGCCGCCAGAGCTTCGTCGACGCTGTCCAGATCCAGCCGCCAGGTTCCGTTGCGCGTCCCGTCGTGCGCCAGGCGGTAGGGCAGGGTGGCGACGCCCTCCAGGAGAGCCAGATACTCGAACAGCGGGTAACTTGGTTCGGGGACCAGAACCGTGTCGCCCGGATCGCACAGGAGCTTCCAGAGCCAGGAATAGGACTCGCTGGAACTGGCGGTCAGAATCAGCCGCTCGGGATCGATGGGGCTTCCGGCGGCGGCATACCTGTGCGCGACGGCCTGGCGCGCCGAGGGAAGGCCGCGCGGGTCGGGGGCGTAGGGGAGCAGCGCCGCGAGGCGAAAAGCCTCGGCTGTCCCGGCGGATTCTTCCACCTCCGGAAAGCCGACGACGGTGGGATTGGACTCCGTCAGATCCACGATGGGATCNNACGGCGTCGGGCGCGTTCGAGCGCGGCCAACGCGTTTTCCGGATATTGCCAGTTCAGGCGCCGCGAAAATCGCGTCTCCATGGCGCCAATCTACCTTGTGGCCCGTGTTGTGGCGCAAACGTGGATAGGACCCTACAATCCCGCTGGCATGGGTGTGGACCTGCGAGATCTGTTGCGAGAGGCGCTGATTGTCCATCCGCGTCTGGCTCACCAGGCGCTGTGGTCGGATCCGGGGGATGGGGCTCGAATGGCGGCCGAGTTGCCGCCGCTGGTTCCTTTTGGAGGCGCGGGTTACGTGGGCGCGAACTGGATACTGGACTGGGACCATCGGTTGCCCTCCACCCACGCGGTCTTGCGCCTGGCGGCCTACTACACCGACGAGCGGCGCCTCGAGGCCCAGACCGCGATCGAGCGACGCCGCGCGGACGTGGCGCGGGACGACGTATTTCCCGAGTTTGACGTGCCTGATTTTTCGGGTATCCCCGCGGACGAATCGTACGAGGCGGAACTCGAGGTCGGCAATCCTCCCGCGCGCCTGCGATTGGTCAGCGAGTGGCGCCGCGAAATCGATGCCCGGGCGGCGGAACGAGCCGTTCAGATCGTGCGCGCGTCGCCGTCCTTTCACGAGATCAAGACGCGCACCAGCGTCCGCCCTCCCGGACTCGGGGACCTGGAAGCGGCCGAGTGGTCGCCGCCCTGTGAGAGCGGCCATTCGCGCTGGGGCATCGACGTTTGGTACCTGCTGACGTACAACGGCATGGTGGGGGAGGGGCGTGCCTTCCTGGTCGACGATCAGGAGCCGCTCGTGGTTCGCGAACGGGATTTCCAGTTTCGCGCTGGGTGACAATCCCTCGATCCAACTTTGCCCCATTGACACGGCTTGGTTCGTCGGACCAGATCTGCCGCCTATGAATCAGCTTGGCTTTCGTCGGGTGCTCTGCGCCAATCGTGGAGAGATCGCGGTTCGCGTGTTTCGTGCTTGCACCGAGCTTGGCATCGGGACGGTGGCCATATTCTCCGAAGAGGACCGGGTGCACCTGCACCGCTACAAGGCGGACGAGGCGTACCTGGTAGGCAAGGGTCTGGACCCTGTCGCGGCCTATCTGGCCGAGGACGAGATCGTCGCGCTGGCCAAGCGCCACGACATCGACGCAATTCATCCCGGCTATGGCCTGTTGTCGGAGCGGGCGTCGTTCGCTCGGAAGTGCCGCGATGCCGGGATCAAGTTCATAGGCCCAACGCCCGAAGCCATCGATGCGCTCGGCGACAAGATCGCGGCACGCAAGATCGCCGAAGCCGCGGGGGTGCCCGTGGTTCCGGGAACCGCCGAGGCAATCAAGCGCGTCGAGGACGCGCGTGCGTTTGCCGACAAGGTGGGCTACCCGGTCTTCGTGAAGGCCGCGGGTGGCGGCGGCGGTCGCGGCATGCGCGTGGTCCGGTCGGCCGGGGAACTCGAAGAATCGCTGACGCGGGCTCAATCCGAGGCGCGCAAGGCCTTCGGCGACGACGCGGTCTTCATCGAGAAGCTGGTGGTGCGGCCGAAGCACATCGAGATCCAGATCCTCGGCGACGAGCACGGCAACCTGGTGCACCTCTTCGAGCGCGACTGCTCGGTCCAGCGCCGCCACCAGAAGGTCGTCGAGTACGCCCCCGCCTGGTCGCTGCCCCTCGAGCTGCGCGCCCGCATCGCCGAGGACGCCCTCAAGGTCGCGCGGCAGGTGGGCTACACCAACGCCGGCACCGTGGAGTTCCTGGTGGCGGAGGACGGCGCCCACTACTTCATCGAGGTCAACCCGCGCATCCAGGTCGAGCA